>JAJYJF010000134.1 GCA_021796375.1 Chloroflexota bacterium
GAAGATCCACAGGAAAAGCATGTTCCCGGCGATATGCGCGATCCCCCCGTGCATGAACATGGAGACCAGCAAGGTGAGGTAGACCGAGATCGGGGTTGGGCGCAGGCCGGGAACAAGCACCTTCTGGCCGGTGCTCGGGTCAATTTCCACCCGGTCAGGTGTCACCACATCCTTCCCGGTGACGATTTCCTGGGGGACCATCGCCCACGTGTAGGTAAAGTTATCGTTGCTGCCGAACCCCTGCAGAAATACAAAGACGAGGACGTTAATAATCACCAGAGAGATGTTGACGATTGCCGGAATGCGGTTCCCGGTGTTGTCATCCCCGATCGGTATCATATTCACCTCCACCAGCAAGGGCAGGTCAGCAAATACCTGGTTCTATTTTACTTACAACAGGAAAAATAAATCATCATTTCATCGCGAAAGAAGAAAAGACCGCAAGAAGGTCGTGAATTATAATGGAAAGGGATTATCCGGCACCCGGTCTTCTGCCGTGTCAGGCGTCCGGTCTCCCAAATGCCCGCAACTTTTCGAAAGGTGTTTTCGTTGGTTTATCCTTTTGCATGGAGGGAAGTATGAAGCTTCGCGTTGGCGATCAGGCGCCGGATCTGGTCTTACCCAGCCACCTGGACCAGGAGATCCAGCTGGCAAGCCTGCGGGGAAAGAACGTTGTCCTGGCCTTCTTCCCGCTGGCCTGGACCCCGATATGAACGAACCAGATCCCGTCGTACGAGGCTGAAGAAGCCCGTTTCGCGGGATTGAATACCCAGGTCCTGGGTATCAGCGTGGATCATGTTCCCTGCCTGAAAGCCTGGGCAGAATCGCTGGGCGGCATTCACTTCCCGCTGCTCTCAGATTTTTGGCCTCACGGCCGGGCAGCCGGGCTCTATGGGGTTTTCCGGCCCGAAGGGCATTCGGAGCGGGCTATTTTTATAATCGACCGGGCTGGAATCATCCAGTACATCGATATTCACGATATCAACGACCAGCCGGAGAATGAGGTTTTGTTCGCCGAGCTGACCCGGATCAACCAGGGATTCGTCCCGAGCGCGGCGCCCGAGCCCGTGCGGCATCCAGCCGATCTCCCCCACGGCGGGATCGTCATGTACTGCACGCCGTGGTGCCCGGACTGCCGGGATGCCCGCCAGTGGCTGAAGACGTGCAACCTGGAGTACCGGGAGGTGGACGTCACCCGCAACCCGGATGCCGCCGCGCAGGTCCGCCGGTGGAACGGCGGGAGCCTGGTGACGCCGACGTTCGACATCGACGGGACGATCGTGCCCGACTTCGACATCCCGCGTTTGAGCGAAGTGCTGAAAATCTGAGCCGGTCAGCGCCGGCTTTATACGTCCAAGGATCGCCGCCCGCGGGCGGCGGCAAAAGCCAATGCATTTCATTACCCGCCGGAAACGGCTCCGGATCCGGCCGGGGGAGGTCCCCCCGGCCGCGAGGCAGGGGCACGCGCGGGCCGGGCTGATCGCACAGGTCGCCGGCCTGACGCTGTGCGCCTTCCTGGCCGGCTGCTCCCTGCCGATGATGCGCATGGAAGGGGTTCTCCCATCCCTCGCCTCCGCCGCGCAGATCGAGCCCACCCCGACGCCATTTTCGCCGGTAGAACCCATCCCAACGGCTCCTCCCACCCGCCTGCACCCCGATCTCCAGGACGTCACCGCCACGATCTGGCCGGGCGATCCGCAAGCGCCGGTGCTGCTCTACCACCATTTCATCCCCGATTCGGCCCCGGCCAACGACACCCATATCCACCTGAGCGAGTTTCGAAGCGAGCTGCAAACCCTGTACGCGGACGGCTACAGCCTGGTGCCGCTGGGGGATTGGCTGCGCGGGGACGTGCACGTCGCAGCGGGGCGCCGGCCGCTGATCCTCACCATCGACGACCTCTTTTTCGCCGACCAGATCTACCTCCTGCCGGACGGTACTCCCGCCCCGAGCACCGGCATCGGCATCCTCTGGCAGTTTTCGCAGGAGCACCCCGATTTCGGCTTCGCGGTGGCGCTGTTCGCCAACCTGGGGGATAAAGCCTACCCGAATTTCATCCAGGGGAATGGAGGAACCAGGGTGGGATCCGGTTGGCAGGACAGCCTGGCGCGGACAATCGTCTGGTGCATCGATCACGGCGCGATCCCATACAATCATTTCTTCCATCACCCATACCTGGACCGGCTCAGCCCAGAGCGCATCACGGCCGAAGCTCAGGACAACGATCTCAAGCTGAAAGCGCTGCTCCAGCTGGCCGGCCGGCCTGACCTGCTGGACCGTATCGATACCATCCTCGCGCTCCCCTACGGTCACTGGCCCGCCACCCCGGAAGGGGTGAAAGCGGTCGTCGATTACCGCTCCCCTCAGGGAAAGCCGGTCATCGGGATCGTGGAAGTGGGCGGTATTTACGCCGGGCACTACCTCCAGGCGGTCTATTCACCCCAGTTCGACCCGCACCACATCCCGCGCATGGTCGGGAGCAGCCTGGCCATGGGATACCTGACCCATTACCAGGACCGCTTTCCGGCAGGGCAGCAGATGGACCTGGGCAGTCTCGATCTGAGCCAGATGAAGACGGCCGCCGCCGTTCAGACCTCCCTCGCGGACGCCTGCCGCCTGCGAGCCTGCCCGGACGGGGTTTACAGCCTGCTCGGCAGCATCTTCCGCAAATCCGGGAGCGGCTTTACCCTCCTCTGGGATGGGGCCAAAGCGGCTCAATAGGGGAGTGTGCGGGGGCCCCCGAGAAGCTGGGACGACGCTCCCTCGGACCAAAACCGGACAAAAATCATCCTTTTAGCGGTATTTTTTCTCCCCGTTCTGCGTTATAAAAGTGAATAAAGGTAGGCCTGGATGGGGTTTAATGAGGGCAGCCTCTGGCAGCAGGCTCGCCAAGGGGAAAAACGAGCATTTGTCGAAATATACGATCGCTGCTATCCAGCTATCTTTAACTATGTCTTTTATCGGGTGGGTGACCGGGATCAGGCTGAAGATCTGGCCGCAGAAGTGTTTATCCGCATGGTCGAGAAACTTCACACATTCCAACCGGGCGACCGCCCGATTCTCGCGTGGCTGTACACCATCGCGTATCACCTGGTCATCGATTTCCATCGTAAAGAGGCGCGGGCAACCCTGGTTGAGCTGGAAGAGAACGATCTCAGCGACCCCACTTACCAGCCGGAGGCTCAAATCGAGGAGCGAATCAGCCAGTATCAGCTGGTAAGAGCGTTGAGATTCTTGAACGAAGTCCAGCGCCAGGTGATCGTTTTAAAATTTGTGGAACGCCGCAGCAACTGCGAGATTGGCAGCCTGCTGGGGAAGGACGAGGGGGCCATTAAGTCGATCCAGCACCGCGCGATCCGGACCCTCCGGAAGAGCCTTGAGGCGGAAGAGCAGAGCTATGAACCCAGCTGATGAGAAAGCGCTGGACGACTGCCTGGACCGCCTGCTCAGCGGTGAATCCGTGGAGAGCTGCCTGGATGGGATCACCGAGCAGGAGATGATCTACCTGGTGGAGCTGGCGGCTTTTGCCCGCCTGCTCGCCGGAACCCCTGTCCCGCTGCCCTCCGCCGCGGCCGTCGACGCCGGGCGGGAGCGCATGCTGGCGCGTCTGCGGGAACGGTCCCACCCAGCTGAGGTAAACCCCGCCCCTGCTCGCTCAAACGGCCACAGGCGCGGCTTCTCCTGGAGGGATCTAAATCCCAAAAAATTCCCGCTGTTTCAAGCCGCAACCGCCTTCTTGCTGATCGTCCTGCTCAGCAGTGGATTCGCGGTCAACGCTTCGGCGAACAGCCTGCCCGGCGAAGCGCTCTACCCGGTTAAAATCGCCTGGGAAGGCCTGCGGCTCACCCTCACGGATGGGTCCGGCGCGCGGCAGCAGCTCAAATCGCAATTTCAGGTCGAGCGCCAGCAGGAAATCCAGCAGGTCGCGCAGGCGCACCACAGCGCCGAGACGACCTACCAGGATATTTTGAAGCGCAAAGGGCCGTCCCGCTGGCGGGTCGGCGAGTTGTGGATCGAAATCCGTCCTGAAACCCAGCTCATTGGAAACGCCCGGGTCGGGGATGAGGTGTCCATCACGGTCCAGGTGCAGCCGGACGGCTCGATGGTTGCCGAAACGGTCCGGGTGATCGCGCCCGCCGCGGGCATCCGCACCCAGGCTCAAGCCGCACCCGGCTCGCGGATCGCGCTTTCGCAGACAGTCCAGGCCAAGCGGGGCATCCGCAGCCCCGCCCACACGCAGCCCGCGGCGCCCAGGTCCAATCCCAACCCTCAGAAAACCAGCCCTCCCGCCGGGTCGTTTCTCTCCCCGACAGCACCGACAGAGCCGCCTTCCGTGGTACCTTCGACCAGCACGCCAACCAGCACGCAAACCCCCACACAGCCGGCAACCGCCAGCGCTACCAGCGCGCCGGTTTCAAGCGCAACCGAGACCGTCCAGCCGAGCGAAACCGGTACCGCGCTCCCCACCCCAACCCCAACGGCTGGAGCGAGCGCCACCCCCGGGGATACCGGTACCCCAACCAGCCTGCCCAGCCAGACGAACACCCCGACGCCCACGGCGACCGATACTCCAACGCCGACATATACCCCGCTGCCCACCGCGACCGATACGCCATCGCCGGCGCCCACCGCGGTTTCCCCATCGGCAACCACCGATCTCCCGGTTCCCACCGGGCCTCAGGCGTCAGATCCCACCCCTGCGCTCCCCGCACCAACCCCCACACCCGCGCCTTCCTCCCCCGCTTTCCCGCTGATTAATATTCTGATAAAAATTCTCCAATTTGTTACGCCCACAATTTCGCCGTAGTCCAGAGGCCGAATCGTCCCAGGCAGGGATTTGCGGAGCAGGCCATCTAGCCTGCTTCGCCCCATTTAATATTAAATGCCGTACCGCCGGGCGGCTCCGAGCCCGGCGGTACGATCCAGTTCAGGAGAATGCTCCCTTAATTTAAAGGGGTTCATTTAAGCGCAAATGAAACGCGGATAAAAACCGGATGAGAGAGCGGCTCACCCCTTGAGACTGCTCTCCTCCCTAACCGCCGGCAACCCCGCGGATCGCGGCTGGCGAGATGGGCCCCTCGCGGACCACCCGCAGCGGGCTGGCGGTACAGTCGACCACGGTGGAAGGCACGCCGCCGGGCGTCCGCCCGCCGTCGAGGATCAGGCTCACCTGCTCCCCCAGCTGCGCGAAGACGTCCTGCGCGGTGAGCGGGTTCTCGCCCCCGGAAAGGTTGGCCGAGGTGGTCGCCAGCGGCCCGCTGCGCCGGATCAGGCCCCTCACCGGGTCGTGGTCGGGGATGCGCAATCCGACGGTCGGCAGCGGCGAGATCTCCGCCGGCAAGCCGGGATGCCGGGTGACGACCAGCGTCAGCGCCCCGGGCCAGAAGCGCTCTGCCAGCCGGAGGGCCGCTTCCGAAAACCCGGCGCTGACCAGCGGCGCCTGGTCCAGGTCGCCGAGCAAAACGGCGATGGCTTTCTTGGGATCGCGAATTTTAGCCTCGTACAGGCGTTCGATCCCCGCGCGGGAGAAGGCGGAGGCGCCCAGCCCATAGACCGTATCCGTCGGGAACGCCACGATTTCACCGCGTGCCAGCATCTCCAGCGCCCGAGAAACCGCCTGCGGGTCATCGATTGGTAGAATATCAACGCTCATCAAGATCTCCAGGGAAACGTATTCCCCACCAGGCTCATGCTCCCTCCCCCTCGATCCTCAGCAGTCGGTCGCGGCCCGCCAGGTCTTTCAAGATACGGACCTTCCACCCCGGGAAGGCGCCTTCTCCGAGCCGGGCGGCGGCTTCCCCCTGGTTTTCCTCGATTTCTGCCAGGAGCAGGCCGACCGGCGCCAGCCGGACCGCAGCCTGCCCGAGCATGCGCTCGATCAGATCGGTGCCCTGGGCGCCACCATCCAGGGCGAGCGCGGGCTCCCGATGGTAAACGGGCAGACCGGTCAGCTTGCCGGACGGGATATAGGGGAGGTTGGCGCACACCAAGTCTACCGGCGCGCTGACCGGTTCGAGCAGGTCTCCGCAGCGGAAATCCACCTGCCCGGCAACCCCATGCCGGGCTGCGTTTTCGCGGGCGACGGACAGGGCTGCCGGCGAGAGATCGGTGGCGGTAATCTTCAATCCGGGCGCATTTACTGCCAGGCTGACGGCGATGCATCCCGACCCGGTGCCAACGTCAACCGCCTGCCACCGATCCGGATGTTGCGAAACCCATTCGAGCGCCAGCTCGACGAGCAGCTCGGTCTCCGGGCGCGGGATGAGCACCTCCCGGGTCAGGTGGAAGGTCAGGCCGTAGAACTCCCATTCCCCCACAACATACGGGAGCGGCTCGCCCCGACCGAGCCGTTCCAGGGCCTGCTCGAAAGCGCGGAAAATATCTGCTTCCAGGCCAGCTTCTGGATGAGCGGCCAGCCAAGCCCGCGGCTGCCCGCTCAGGTGCGCCAGCAGCGTCTGGGCATCCAGGCGGGGGGTATCGCTGAATGGGGCGAGGACCCCGGCCGCCTGCGCCACCGCCGCG
>JAJYJF010000135.1 GCA_021796375.1 Chloroflexota bacterium
GGGCAGGTCGACGAAGGTCGTGATCCGCCCGGTGAGCGGGTCGACCCGCACCAGGCGGTTTTTTCCCTGCTCGGCGACGACCAGATCCCCGCCGGGGAGCTGCACGATCCCCTCGGGCTCATCGAGGCCGCTCGCGAAGACCTTGACCTGCCCGTCCAGGCCCAGCTGCCGGAGAGTGCCGTCCCCGATATCCGAAAAATAGATCGACCCGTCCGCGGCCAGGAGGAGATCATCCGGCGCCGATAGGCCTGCCGCGAGAATGCTGAGCCCGCGGTAGACGATGGGCTGAGCGCTGGCGGTCGGGCTGGAAAGGAGCGCCGGTTGGGAGGCCGGCGTGAGCGCGGGGGTCAGGCTCGGGGAGAGAGCCGCGGCGGGCGGCTGCACGGCTGCCGGGGGCGGCGCGCTCGGGGCTGCTCCGGAGGACGGCGGGAGCCGGGTTGGAGCCAGCCGGGGGGCCGCGGGCGAGCAGGCAGCCAGCAAAACCGCGGCAGGCAGCAGCCAGGCCAGGGCGCTCTTTTTCATGGGTGAGCAGCCTTCATAAAATCTCCTGAATCGCTTCATAATCGTTACACAATTCACCTGGATAATACGCTCGAGAATAAAAAACAGATCCTTTTGTGAGGAGCGTAATGAACGGTAGAATTTTGGTCCGCATTATTTTATCCCTCGTCCTGGTGGCGCTGCTGGCCGGCCTCGGCGGGTATGTGTACAACCTGGGGATCGCCCAGGGCCTGGCTTCGAGCGGCAGGCTGGCGGCGCCCGCGGCAGGGAACCCGGCTTTCCCGGCGCCGTATGCGTACGGCCCCTTCTGGTTCCACCCCTGGGGCTTTGGGATCGGCATCTTCGGGTTCCTCTTCCCATTCCTGGGCTTCCTGCTGATCTTCAGCCTCATCCGCTGGCTGCTCTTCCCACACAGGCACGGGTTTTACCGCGGCCGGGGGTGGGGCGAAGTCCCACCCGAGGTTGAAGAGTGGCACCGCAGGATGCACGAGAAGTCCGGCGGCCAGCCTCCATCTGGCAGCCAGTAGCGCCGCGCGGGACGAGTTGAAGGGGTTTCGCGCCATCAGCGGGGCGAAACCCCTTTTCTATCCGCCCCGCATCCAGGACATCCAAAAAATACATTGAGATACCATTCCCAAATCACCCTTCACCAATCGCGCTGCTTTTTCATATGCTATACTCCCAATGAATGAAGACCATCCTGGTGGTTGAGGACGAGCAGAAGATCGTCCAGCTGGTGCGAGATTACCTCGAAAACGCCGGTTTTCAGGTGGATTCTGCCGCGGATGGGCAGGCCGCGGTTGAAAAAACTCGACAGACAAAGCCCGACCTGCTGGTGCTCGACCTCGGCCTGCCGGGGATGGATGGTCTGGACGTCATCCGCGCGGTGCGCAGGGATTCCACGGTCCCGATCATCGTCCTGACCGCCCGCGCGGAGGAGAGCGATAAGCTGGTGGGTCTCGAGCTGGGGGCCGACGACTATATCACCAAGCCGTTCAGCCCCAAAGAGCTGGTCGCGCGGGTGCGCACCGTGCTGCGCCGGGTGGAGAACGCGCCGGATATGCGCGAGGTGATCCGCGCCGGCGACCTGACCCTGGATCTGGCGCGCATGCGCCTGGAGGTCGCCGGCCGCGAGGTGGAGCTCACCCCCACCGAGTTCCAGCTTCTCGCGGTGCTGACCCGCCAGCCCGGCCGGGTCTTCACGCGCTCCCAGCTGCTGGACGCCGTGCAGGGGGTGGCGATCGAATCCTACGAGCGGGCGATCGACGCCCACATCAAGAATATTCGCAAGAAGATCGAGCCGGATCCGCGCCAGCCGCGCTACATCTCGATGATTTATGGCGTAGGATACAGGTTTAATGAAGAGTGACCAGCCGCGTCATTGGAGGAACTGGCGCCAGCACCGGCCTCCCTGGTGGCCCGAAGAAGAAGCCTGGCCGCCGCAGGCTCCATCTCACCTCCGGGGACCGCGGGAGATGCGCGGGAGGTTCTTCCGGCGCTTCGGCTGCTTGTTCTCGCTGTTTTTTGTCCTGATAGTGGGCGGGATCTTCGGCCTGCTGTGGATGCTCGCCAACCTTCTGGGGGTCGTCCGGGTGCCGGCTGGCGGGGTGCAGACAACCCCCGTTGGGGCTGGCGGGATCTTCCTGCTGGCGTTAGCGATCCTGCTGGTCGGGGTGCGCTTGCTGCGCCGGACCGCCGTGCCGGTCGGAGATCTGCTGGAAGCCGCCGGGCGGATCGCGGATGGCGATTACTCGGTGCGGCTGGCGGAGCGCGGCCCGCGCGAGGTGCGCGCCCTCTCCAGGGCTTATAACCTGATGGCCAGCCGGCTGCAGTCCGGCCAGCAGAGCCGGCGCGACCTTCTGGCTGACGTCACCCACGAGCTGCGCACGCCGATCACCGTCATCCAGGGCAGCCTGGAGGGGATGATGGACGGCATTTACCCGGCCGACCAGACCCACCTGGAATCGATCCTGGAGGAGACCCGCGTGCTTTCCAGGGTGATCGAGGACCTGCGGACGCTCTCGCTGGCGGAGAGCGGCGCGCTTCGGCTGCAGGTCCAGCCGACGGACCTCGGCGAGCTGATCCGCGAGACGGTCAGCCTCTTTGACGCCCAGGCGCAGGCGGCCGGGGTGAGCCTGCGCGTCGATTCTGGCGAAGAGATCCCGGTGGTGGAGGTCGACCCGACGCGCATCCGCGAGGTGCTGAGCAACCTGCTCTCGAACGCCACGCGGTACACCCCTGGGGGCGGCGGGATCTGCGTTCGGGTTGACCGGCCGGACCCAAAATCCATTCGCGTAGCCGTTTCCGATACGGGGAGCGGGATCTCCACCGCGGATCTCCCCCACGTTTTCGACCGGTTTTATAAGACCAGCGATTCGCGGGGCAGCGGCCTCGGCCTGGCGATCGCGAAAAGCCTGGTCACCGCGCACGGCGGGGAGATCACCGCGGGGAGCGAGCCGGGAAAGGGGACGCAGATCGCCTTCCGCCTCCCGGTCCGCTGATCCCTTTTAAATCCGCATCCAGGTTTGCGCGCCCGGCGGCGCTGAGGCGGTGATAGAATGGATGCTGCCGGAATTCTCGAAGCGGCAATCTCAAGCTGAACCTCAAAGGTGGTCATGTCGATCCACGATCTTCGCTCCCAGGTATATCAAACTGCTATGCGGCTCGTTCCCGACGGGCTGGCGCACGGCGCGCAGGGGAATATCAGCGCGTTTGACCGCGAGACGGGTCTGGTGGCAGTGACCCCCTCGGCGATTCCCTACGAGCGCATGGAGCAGGGCGATATTGTTATCACCGACCTGCAGGGACAGATGGTCGAGGGGCACTGGAAGCCCACCAGTGAAATCATGATGCACACGATTTTCTACCTGGTGCGGCCGGATGTGAACGCCGTGGTTCACACGCACGCGCCGTACGCATCCATTTTCGCCGTGACGTACGAGCCGATCGAGACCGTCCTGAACGAAGCCGCTGCCAGCCTGACCGGCACGGTCCCCGTGGCGCCTTACCAGACGCCGGGCACCCTGGAGCTGGCCCGCAGCGCGTTCAAAACCATGGGAGACGGCGTAGCGGTCGTCCTTGGAAACCACGGGCTGCTGACGGTCGGAGAAACCCTGCCCCTGGCCTATGATTCGACGCTGGCCGTGGAGATGACCGCCCGCATCATCTACATGGCGCGTTCCATGGGCTCCAGGATTGTCCCGCTGGATGCCGAGATCCAGAAATCCGTGCGGGAGAATTTCTTGAAAAAATATCACCCCCAGCGGGTCGAGAAACAGGCGGGCATTTCCCGGTAGCCGCTGCATCTTGGAGAGCTGCGCATGGACCTTCCATTTACCTACCAGGTCACCCCGGGCCAGGTGATTCCCAGCCGGTATGACAACCACACCCTCCGCAGGCTCAGCTCGCTGCGCGGGCAGTTCCTCGACCAGCAGGCTTATGCCGCGATGCTGGCAGCCGGAGACAGCCTGCTGTATGAGGTGTATGAGATCAAACGCCCGGAAGTTTATGGGGAGCTGCTCATGGGGGTCACGGTGCTGCACCCCGGCAGGGTTGGGAAAGAGTTCTTCATGACCAAGGGCCATTTCCACGCTGTCCTCCACACGGCCGAGGTGTACTACATACTGCAGGGCAGGGGCGCCATGGTGATGGAAACCCCGGAAGGGGAGACTGCCGTCGAGGAGCTGGCGCCCGGGAAGGTGCTGTACGTCCCGCCGCGCTGGGCGCACCGCTCGGTCAACACCGGCGATGCGGATCTATCCTTCTTCTTCGTCTACCCCGCCGATGCCGGGCACGACTACGCGACGATCGAAACCCGGGGCTTCCGGAAGCTGGTTGTAGCGGGCGAGAGCGGGGTCGAGGTCATCGATAACCCGCGCTGGCAGCCGGCGCAGGACCGGGTGTGAGCGAACCCGCGGCGGATTTTTAACCCCTTTTGCCGGTTCGCTGAGCGGGCCTGAGCCCTCTGGAAGGAAGATCATCGATGACAAAATCCGAGAAGCTCGAGCAGATTAAAGCCCTGGGACTGCTGGCGGTGCTCCGCGGCCCATCCTCGGAGCTGACGCTCAAAATGGTGGATGCCCTGGTTGCGGGTGGGGTGACCGGGATTGAGATTACCTACAGCACCCCCAACGCCGAACTGGTGGTCAGCCAGCTGCGGGAGAAATACGGCGAGCGGATCGTGCTGGGGATGGGCACGCTGACGGTCCCGGCCCAGGCGGAAACCGCGAAAGCCGCCGGGGCTGGCTACCTGGTCAGCCCAATCAGTGAGCCCGCGCTGGTCAGGGCCATGGTCGCCAGCGGACTGCTGGTCATGGCCGGCGCTCTGACCCCAACGGAGGTTTTCCAGGTTTACCAGCTCGGCGCGGATGTGGTGAAGATCTTCCCCGGGTCGCTGACCGGCCCGGAATATCTGAAAGCGCTTCACGGGCCGTTTCCGGAGATCCCGATGATGCCCACCGGCGGGGTCAGCCTGGCGAGCATCCCCGCGTGGTTTGCGGCCGGGGCCATCGCCGTAGGAGCCGGCAGCGAGATCTGCCCGCCCGAGCTGGCCCGGCAGGGACAATTCGACGAAATCAGCCGCCGGTCGAGCGAGTTCGTCCAGGCGGTCCAGGCCGCCCGCAAGGTCCGCTGATCCCGATAGATGCAAGGGCCACGCACTCCCCCGGCTGATGCTTAAATCTTTAAATAAGTAAGGAATGGACCCGCGGTCACTCGAACCGGATCGAGTGGATGATCTGGTCCGCGGTTTCGAGGATTTCCGAGCTGTCCGCGGTGAGCGAATACGCCATATTCCCCTTCCCGATATAGAAGAGGTTGAACTCTTTCCTGGATACAGCCGGCTTGTGGACCCGTCCGGACAGGTAGCCGCCTGGCAGCGATTCTACTTCCACGTCCGGCCCGCTGCCCATCGTATCCAGGTATTCCGAAATGTCTTTATACGGGTACAGGTGGATCGGGGTCAAATCCAGGACCAGCTGGCTGGGGCTGCCCTGGCTCTCGTCGCACAGAAAGAGATAGCTCCCCCGGCGGGCTATCCCCCAGCCGGCGGGGTAGCGAAACGATAGCCTGCGCGCGCTGCTGCTGAAGCGGTGCCAGTGGGGCTCGCGAGTGCCGCTCTGCGGGTGGGAATTCTGGGTTGCGGGCCCTGGATTGAGTGGGTGGATCGCCATCGCTACCTCCTGATTTTAAATTCCCCGAAAATGCGAACCTACCGGTAAAAGATGTCTATACAACGCATTATCCCACGTCAGGCGCCGGTTTTCAACACTATCTGGCAAGCCGGTGAAAACTCTATATTCTTTTTAATCTAAACCTTACGCGGATCGAAATTGGGCCAAAAACCCATGGCATGGATTGTGCACAATAGAACCGCATGGATATCATCACGATGACCTGCCACACCTGTGGAATGATCTTGAAAATCCCCGGCGATGCGCCCGAGTTCTCCTGCTGGTACTGCGGGACGGTTTACCATCCGCGCGACCGGGACCTGGGAACAACGCTCTCCCGGTTGGGGTTTTTCCAGGCCGAAGAGGAGCTGACCCGGCTGAAGACTTTCAAGGTGACCAAGCTCGACGAGCTGGGGAAGTGCCTGGATGAGATCATCCGGCTGCGCAGTGGGGCCCGGCAGGACCTGCTGCTGCGCCGCAAGCAGCTTGAAGAAGAAATCCTGGATATCAACCTGAATATCCACGTGAAAGAGTCGGCGCTGAGGCTATCCCGGCATTTTTCCAGCCCGGCAAGCCCCGGCGATTAGAACGCCTGCGCGAGAATCGAGAACCGCCCCCCTGCTCGATGGACCTTCAGGTCGATCCAGCCGGGGGGCTTCTTTCAGGGGTTAGGTTGGGCTTTGCGCGCCCTCCGGCGCATCTGCCACAGGTAGCCCCTGCCCGGGGCAACGAGAAAAGTAACCAGAAAGATGAGCGTGGCCGTCAGGACGATCGCGGCTCCGGAGGCGACGTTCAGGTAATAGCTCAGGTACAGCCC
>JAJYJF010000136.1 GCA_021796375.1 Chloroflexota bacterium
CGGAGCCTCTCCGTTTCGCGGCTGAAGACGCTCGAGCGCGCTTTTGGCAAAGACGGCGTCCCCAAGCTGCTGATCGAGCAAGCCCTCCCGGAAATCGAGATCCAGGCCAACGACGTGCTCGACCGGCTCTCTGCCGGGAGCATGCAGGTGCGTTTCGCCACGCAGAAGGACTACAAAACCAAAAAAACGGATAACAAGATGGAGACCCTGGAGATCGAGATCAGCGACGAATCGGGCAAAGCCCGGGCATACGAGCTGTTCTCGGGGGGGGAGGCTTTCCGGGTCAATTTTGCCATCCGCCTGGCGCTCTCCCGCGTCCTCGCCCAGCGGGCCGGCGCCCAACTCCAGACCCTGGTGATCGACGAGGGTTTCGGCAGCCAGGACGCCCAGGGCCGCCAGCGGCTGATCGAGGCGATCAACCTGGTCAAGCCTTATTTTGCCAAGATCCTGGTCATCACCCACCTGGAGGAGCTGAAGGACGCCTTCCCCAACCGGATTGAGGTGGAAAAGACCGCTCAGGGTTCGACGATCCGGGTGATCTGACGGGCGGCCGGCAGGCATGCTGCTGCCACCCCCTTTTATGATCCGTTCGGGGGAATTATCCCATTGACAGGATTCAGAACCGGGCTGCCGCATATTTAGACATGTCATCTTTAGCGGGTTCGCCCGTATTTTGGGCAATCCGCGCGAAGGGTTTAGCCTTGCCTAAAACTTTTCGCAGAACCAGATCCTCACCTGCGCTCCCCGGATCACTCGTTGCGCGAGCGCGTCCGGGGCAGGGGGGCGCCGCATCCCACCCATCCTCCCGGCAACCGCGCATCCAGGCGCCAGGGTCACCGGCGCAGCCGTAAAAGGCTGGCTGCCCGGTTTCGACGAGCACTTCGCCGCCTACCGCGACCCGGAGCCCGCCAGCGGCATGCCGGACCCCGCCATCGTGGCCGGGGGGAAGATCAGGGGCAGCTGGAAGGGGACATTTGCGAAGGGACGGGTGACCGTCACGCCGGAGGGATTTGCCCCACCTTCAACCGCTGAGATCGCGGCGCTGGAATCCCCCCCACAGGTACGGTGAGTTTCTCGGCTTCAGCGCCGAAATTCACCCCATATTGACCGGCATGCTATAATTCTTCCCCAGAAAGGTAAGAATATGCTGCAACGAATTGGACGTTTAATCACCGGGGATCCATTCAAAAAAGAGATCAAGCAATTATCGGTCATTGTCGAAGAGATCAACCGCCTGGAACCCGAGTATGAAAAGTTATCCGATGAGGCGCTGCGGGCGAAAACGGACGAGTTCCGCGGTCGGCTGGCGGGCGAAGAGGAGGATCTGGACGACCTCCTCCCCGAGGCCTTCGCCGCGGTGCGAGAAGCCAGCAAGCGCACCATCGGCCTGCGCCATTTTGACGTGCAGATGATCGGCGGGATCGTGCTGCACCAGGGGAAGATCGCCGAGATGCGCACCGGCGAGGGCAAGACGCTCGTGGCGACCCTGCCGGTGTATCTCAACGCGCTTTCCGGGAAAGGCGTCCACCTGGTGACGGTCAACGATTACCTCGCGCGGCGCGACGCGCGCTGGATGGGGCCGATCTACCAGGCGCTCGGGATGAGCGTCGGCGTGCTGCAGATGGCCGCCCGCACGGATAACGGGCGCAACGCTTTTGTCATCGACCTGGAAAAAACCTCCCCGCACGAAGACCAGCACCAGCTGCGCCTGGTTTCGCGCGTCGAAGCCTACACCGCCGATATCACCTACGGCACGAACTCCGAATTTGGCTTCGACTACCTGCGCGATAACACCACCATGAGCATGGAGGACCGCGTCCAGCGCGGGCACAACTACGCCATCGTGGATGAGGTCGACAACATATTGATCGACGAGGCCCGCACCCCGCTCATCATTTCCGGCCCGGCATCGGAGGATACCGAGTGGTATTCCAAGATGGCCCAGGTGGCCCGCGCGCTCGACCCGGAGGACTACGAGGCCAGCGAGCGCGACCATACCGTCACACTCTCCGAGATCGGCGAGGCGCACGTGGAGCAGCTCCTCGGGCAGCCCCTGCACGATCCCGAGCGCCCGGAGGATGTCACCCCCGAGCAGGCTCGGCTGAGCGGCTACCTGGAGCAGGCCCTGCGCGCCCAGTTCTTATTCCGCCGCAACAAAGAGTACCTGGTCCAGGCGGGCAAGGTGATCATCATCGACGAGTTCACCGGGCGGCTGATGCCCGGCCGGCGCTGGTCGGATGGCCTCCACCAGGCGGTGGAGGCGAAAGAGGGCGTCAAGGTCGAGGCTGAAAACGTCACCTACGCCACCATCACCATCCAGAACTACTTCCGCATGTACAACAAACTGGCCGGGATGACCGGCACGGCCCTGACGGAAGCCGAAGAGTTTTATAAGATTTACAAGCTGGACGCGATCCCCATCCCGACCAACCTGGAGTACCAGGCGCTGGGGACGGAATCCGAGCTGGTCGAAGTGGAAACCCGCGATGAAGACGGGTACAAGTTCAGCTACTTCTCCCGCCGGAACGACGATGAGAAAAGCCCGGTTTTCTGGCGGCGCAAGGATTTTCCGGATGTGGTCTACCGCACCGAAGAAGCCAAGCTGCGCGCCATCACGAATGAAATCCTGTATTACTACGTCATCGGGCGGCCGCAGCTGGTGGGCACCACGTCGGTGGAGCATTCGGAGCTCCTCTCCGAGCGCCTGCGGGCCGAGCCGATCCGCCGCCTGCTGCAGACCATGATGCTGCGGGAGTTTTGGCTGGAAAAGAACAACCGCCAGGGCGACGAGCGTTCAATCCCCGAGCTTCAGCCGCTGTACCGGCCGATCGACGAGCTCAACATCGCCGAGCTGCGCCAGATGGCGCGCGCGCTGGATGCATCCCTCAGCCTGGAGGAGCCTGGCAACCTGGCCCGGCTGCTGACGATCTTGCACCTGGACCCGGAGCACGGCGACCGGCTGGTCTCGGTGCTGCAGGGAGGCATCCCCCATCAGGTGTTGAACGCGCGCAAGCACGACGAAGAATCGCAGATCATCGCCAAAGCCGGCGCGTTCGGCGCGGTCACCATCGCCACCAACATGGCCGGCCGCGGGGTGGACATCAAGCTGGGCGGCGAGCTGCCCGAAGAAACCCTGGGCGATGTCAACCGGGTCATCTTCCATGCCGGGCATGAAGACGCCTACGACATGCGCAACGAGCAGCGGCGGCGCATCCTGCTCTCCATGAACCCCGAAGATTTCGGGATCTACGAGGAGCAGGTGCAAGCCTTCCTGCAATATATGGACGATATGGAGCGGGTGCGCGCCCTGGGCGGCCTGCACATCATCGGCTCCGAGCGCCATGAGGCCCGCCGGATCGACAACCAGCTGCGCGGCCGCGCCGCCCGCCAGGGAGACCCCGGCTCCAGCCGGTTCTACCTCTCCCTGGGAGACGACCTGATGCGGCTTTTCGGCGGGCAGCAGGTGGAAGGCCTGCTCAACCGGCTGAATATCGACGAGGCCGTGCCGATCGAAAGCGGGATCGTCGGCCGGCTGGTCGAGCAGTCGCAGACGCGCGTCGAGGGCTCCAACTTTGACGTCCGCAAGCACCTGCTCGAATACGATGACGTTTTGAACAGCCAGCGCGCGCGCATCTATTCCCAGCGGGATGCCGTTTTCACCAAGGAAGATTTGAGCGAGGATATCTCCGCCATGCTGGAGACCGAGCTCGCCAACCGCATCCCCGAGGCGCTGAAAGACGAGGAAGGCCCCTGGAAGCTGCTGGCTTACCTGGACGAGATCCAGCCCACCATCGAATACGAAGACGTCATCTATCCGTCCTTCACCCAGTTCCTGCTCCTGGATACGGTCGAATCGCAGTCGCAGGCGGTGCGCGACCCGGCGCAGGCCCTGCACGACGCGCTGCTAGCCGTCGCGGACCAGGCGCTGCAGGCCGAGCGCGAGCACCTGATGCGCTCCGCCCAGGAGATCGTCGAGAAGTCCGAAGAAACCCTGCAAACCCAGCTCAATGAGCGCAACGACGCCCTGGATACCTTCCTGGACAGCCTGAAAGATACCGGCGAGGAAGCCCAGCCGCGCCGCCCGCAGGAGATCGCCGAGGAGCTGGCCGGGATCATCCACCTCCCGGTCCGGCTGAGCCCCGAGCAGATGCGCCAGTTCAATACGGACCCGGGGGAAGTCATCGAAACGGTCCGCGCGCAGGTGAAGGCCCAGCTGACGGCCATCACCCTCGCCCGGATGATCGGCGCCTTCGAGCGCCGCCTGGAAGAGAGCCTGAACCTCCGCCCGACGCAGTTCCAGGACTACGAATGGAATGAAGCCGCCGAGCAGCTGGTCCGCATTGTAGAGGAGACCTTCGACCGCCGCGTGGAGCGCCTGCTTGGCGGCAGCGGCCGGGCAGACGGCGCCGTCCAGGAAGGCCAGATCGCCAGGGACCTGGCGCCGCATCTCGCCCGCCTGGAGGGCAGCGCCCCGACCCCCGGCCAGATCATCCAGCTCCTCAACCTGATGGCCCAGGGAGCCCGCATCGCGTTTGACCGCAAAACTCACCGCCAGACCTGGGAACGCACCACCCGCCTGCGCTACATCTTCCTGGCCGCGCGCCTGATGGGCGAGCGGCCCCCGCAGGAGGTGACCGGCCTGGTACTCGAGCACCTCCAGGGCGCCGAGGCAGCCATGGCGCAGGTGTGGGGCCGCAGCGAGTGGAGCCGCATGCGCCAGAATGAAGCCACCCTGGCGAGCCTCGTGGAGGGAGCGCGCAGGCGGGTTGCGGAGGCGGTCGGGGAAGACCGCCTGGCCGGGATCGCCGACCTGCCGCTCGACGAGATCTCCCCGGAGGACCGCGAGGCGGTCCAGGAGACACTGGGGAGGCGCGTGCTCTCCGAGATCTACCGGCAGCTGCTGCTCGGCGTCATCTCGGAGCTGTGGGTGGATTACCTGACGCGCGTCGAAGCCCTGCGCGTGTCGATCGGGCTGGAGGCATACGCCCAGCGCGATCCGCTTGTGCAGTATAAGAGCCGCGCCACCGAGATGTTCCAGGAGCTGCTGGCCGAGATCCGCATCGGGGTGATCAGCCGCATGTTCACCTTCCGGCCGCGCAGCCTGGCGGCCAGCGCGGAGGCGTCCGGTGACGGGCAGCCGGCCGAGGCGCCCGCGGGCGCAGTGGAACCCGTGGCTGCCATCCAACCCGGCGCGCCGGCGCCGTCATCCGCTCCGGTGCAGGCTGGCCCGCAGCCGGGCGGAAAGAAGAAGCGCAGACGGCATTAGCACCCCTGATGTGCCGGTTTTTGTGTACCCCAGCCCCCGGGAGGGGGCGCTTTTGCAGCCCCCACAGTTTTTTTACCCTTGAAAGGGTAGGGGGAAGTTGAAATCAGTCATCTCGCCCATCCTTTTTCGGGGTAAGAAGGAATCCTGAATGCACATTTTGGTTACGAACGACGATGGCATTTTCTTCCCCGGCCTGCTGGCGCTGGCGCGGGAGCTGCGCACGATCGCCCGGGTGAGCGTGCTCGCCCCCGACCGGAACTGGTCGGCTTCCGGGCACGTCAAAACCCTCGACCGCCCGCTGCGGCTGCGCGAGGTGCGGCTCGCGGACGGCTCCCCGGCCTGGAGCTCTGACGGCGCGCCGTCCGACTGCGTGGCCATGGGCCTGATGGGCGCGCTGCCCGAGACGGTCCAAATGGTGGTTTCGGGAATCAATCCGAACCTTAACATCGGGCACGACGTCACCTACTCCGGCACGGTGACCGCCGCGATGGAGGCCGCGATCTCCGCGATCCCCGCGGTCGCCGTATCCGTCGACGAGCCGGCCGACCCGGCCGCCGAGATGGATTTTGGGCCTGCGGCCCGGGCAGCCTGCAAGGTGGTGAAGGCCGTGATCGACCACGCGGTCCCCGAGAACACCCTGCTCAATGTGAATGTCCCATACCTGCCGGACGAGCAGATCCGCGGCTTCCAGGTAACCCGCCAGGGGCTGAGGATTTACCGCGACGAGCTCGTCCGCCGCGAAGACCCGCGCGGGCGCCCGTATTACTGGATCGGGGGAGAGGCGCCGACCGGCGTCCCCGAGGACGGCACCGATTATGGCGCCGTGATGGCCGGTTTCGTGTCGATCACCCCGCTCAAGCTGGATCTGACCTCCTATTCCGCGATCGACTCCCTGCGCTCCTGGGCCTGGGAGAGCTGGCCTTCATAACCCGCCCATTCGCTCCTGGGCAGGTCCTTCGCGCGCGTCCCCTGAATCCCCCGCCTGGGGGGTTTTTTTTATATCGAAGGCAGCAACAGGCGCGGCCGGCGAACGCAATTCCGGTCATATTTCCTTTTTACTATTGTAAAATTAATTTTATAATTGTAAAATAGTCTTCAATATATCGAAATTATCACGAGAAAAATATGCCATTTTCACGTGTAAAATCATCCACCCGAACCCTGGATATTTTAGAACTCCTGGCCGAGCATTCCGATGGTTGTTCCCTCACAGATATTGG
>JAJYJF010000137.1 GCA_021796375.1 Chloroflexota bacterium
TCTTGCGCATGGATACCCCCGAAGGGGCGCGCTTTACGCCGCTCGCGCCCGCGGACCTGATCTCCAGGCTCGGCTACCAGTTCCGGGGGGCGCTCGAGGCGGCTTCCAGCGCGCTGGAGGAGGTGGCGGCGCCGGCCTGCGCCGAGTACGCCCTCAACCTGAGCGGCTATCCCACCCTGCTGGAGCACGCCCGCCGCCTGGTCGAGGCTGCCCGGGAGCACCTCCTGCTGCTCACCTGGCCCGCGGAAGCTCAGGCGCTCAGTGGAGCGCTGCGCAAAGCCCGCGAATCCGGCGTGCGCATCGTGACCGTGTGCCCCAAAGCCTGCTCGCACCGCTGCCCCAACTGCCAGGGGGACCTCTTTCGCCTCCCGCTCCTGCCGCCCGCGGAGAGCCGCTGGCTGATCCTGATCCAGGATGGGGGGGAGATGCTGGCCGGGGAAATCGGCCCGCAAGGAGAATCCCTGGCCGTGCGCACCCGCCAGAAAATGCTGGTGGACCTGGCGTCCGGGTACATCCAGAGCGCCACCATCCTGGCGCGGATCCTGGGCGAGATCGGCGGGCAGCTTGAGGGACTGCTGTCCCCGCAGGCCCTGGCGGAACTTAAAACTTTTCAAACCCCCGACGGCTGGTTCGACAGCTTCCGCCGGAGAATCCAACTTCGAGGAAACCCAAATTGAAAACTGATTCGACTTTTGTCGACTACAAGACCCCCGATTTGTCCGCGCCCATCCGGGTGGGGCAGTCGGTTTCCACCACGGCGGATATGGAAGCGCTGGTCCGGGAGATGCTGTACACCCTCGGCGAAGACCCGCAGCGGGAGGGCCTGCTGAAAACCCCCGAGCGGGTGGCCCGCATGTACGGCGAGCTGCTGGCCGGTTACCGCACCGACCTGGACACGCTGATCAACGGCGCCCTGTTCGAGAGCGAATACCAGGACATGGTCGTGGTGCGCGATATCCAGTTTTACAGCCTGTGCGAGCACCACCTGCTGCCGTTTTTCGGCCGCGCTCAGGTGGCCTACATCCCGGACGGGAAGATCATCGGCCTTTCGAAAATCCCGCGCATCGTGGAGATGTACGCTCGCCGGCTGCAGGTGCAGGAGCGCATGACCCACCAGATCGCCGAGACGCTGCAGGAGGTCCTGGCCCCGCGCGGGGCAGCGGTGCTGGTCGAGGGGACGCATCTGTGCTCCGTGATGCGCGGGGTGAAGCAGGAGAACGCGCACATGGTCACCAGCGCCATGCTGGGCACCTTCCGGGACAACGAATCCATGCGGGCAGACTTTTTCAACCAGCTCAGGCTCCCCACGCAACCGCCCGCCGCGTGAGAGCCATCCAGAGGAGGATTGGATGTCGGACTATCGCTACCTGATCATCGGGGGTGGGATGACCGCCGCCGGCGCGGTGCGCGGGATCCGCAAGGAGGATCCCGAAGGGAAGATCGCCATTCTCGGCGCCGAGAAGTACAAGCCCTACAAACGCCCGCCGCTCACCAAAAAGCTCTGGCATGGAAAGCCGGAATCCAGCATCTGGCTGCCCCTGCCGGAAGAGAACCTGGATATCCTGCTGGACTGCGAGGCGGTGTCGATCGACCCGCAGCGCCGGGCGGTGAAGGATTCCGCCGGCAGCCAGTACCGCTATGAGCGGCTGCTCCTGGCGACCGGCGGCGCGCCGCGCAAGCTGCCGGACTCCAGCCCGGCGGTGCTGTACTTCCGCGACCTGGATGACTATCACACCCTGCGCGGCTGGGCGGGCAAGAACGCCCATTTTGGCGTGATCGGCGGGGGGTTCATCGGTTCGGAGGTGGCGGCCATCCTGGCGGAGGCTGGCGAGCGGGTGACGATGGTCTTCCCTGAAAAAACGATCGGCGAACGGATTTATCCCGCCGACCTGGCCGGGTTCATCACCGATTATTTCCGCCAGAAGGGGGTGGAAATCCGGGATGGCGTGCCGGTCGAATCGGTCCAGGAGCGCGGGGAGAAGCTCGCCATCCGCACCCCGGGCGGGGAGGAGATCGCCGTCGATCACGTCATCGCCGGGCTTGGCCTTCGCCCGAACATCGACCTGGCCCAGGCGGCCGGGATCCAGATCGCCGGGCGGGAGGCGGGCGGGGGCATCCAGGTCAACGAGAACCTGCAAACCAGCCAGCCGGATATCTATGCCGCCGGGGACGCGGCCTCCTTCTACCACGCCGGCCTGGAGCGCTACTCCCGGGTGGAGCACGAGGATAACGCCCTGACCATGGGGTTCACCGCCGGCCAGAACATGGCCGGAAGCCCGGCGGCCTACCGCCACCAGCCTTACTTCTACTCGGACTTATTCGACCTGGGCTACGAGGCGGTCGGCGACCTGGACGCGCGCCTGGAGACGTTCGAAGATTGGAAAGAGCCGTTCAGGACGGGGGTGGTTTATTACCTGAGGGACAACCGGGTGCGCGGGGTGCTGCTGTGGAACACCTGGGACCAGGTGGAAGCGGCGCGCCGGCTGATCGCCAGCCGGCAGGTCTTCGCCAAAGACGAGCTGAAAGGTCGCCTGCCGGAGTAAAGTGCCGCTGCCTGCGGGGTTGCTGCCTGACCCCCTTCCCGCCGGTTTTCCCCCTGAACATCCTGGCTCCAGGGCGTCGAGGGGCTTTATTCCAGGGAAGTAAGATTAAACGAAGATTGAACCTGGCCCATCCGGAAGTGCGGGATGGGCCAGGTAAATTGCTGCTTTCGCTGCGCCGGATGGTTCCGGGCTAGCCTTCTTTTTTCTGGAAGTCGGCCATGAACTGGACCAGGGCTTCCACCGACGGCCTGGGGAGCGCGTTGTAGATCGAGGCGCGCAGGCCGCCCACCGAGCGGTGCCCCTTCAGCCCCACCAGCCCCGCGGCGGTGGCTTCCTTGACGAACTTGTTCTCCAGCTCCTCGCTCGGCATGCGGAAGGGCACGTTCATGTTCGAGCGCGCCTCGGGCACGGCATGGCCGCGGTAGAACCCGCCGCTGCCGTCGATCGCCCGGTAGACCAGGCCGGCTTTCTCCTGGTTGATCCTGGCCATGGCCTCCAGCCCGCCCAGCCCCTTGAGCCACTCCAGCACCAGCCCGACGATGTAGATCGACCAGCACGGCGGGGTGTTGTGCAGCGAGCCCGATTCGGCCAGCAGCTTGTAATCCAGCATGACGGGCAGGTTGGCCGGCGTGCGGGCCAGCATGTCGTCGCGGGCGATGACCACCACCACCCCGGCCGGACCGGCATTCTTCTGCGCCCCGGCATAGATCAGCGCGTACCTGGAAACGTCCACCGGCCGGCTAAGGAAATCCGAGCTCATATCGCAGATCAGCGGCACCCCGGCCGGCGGGATGGGCTCGCTCTTCCACTCCACCCCGTGGATGGTCTCGTTGGAGGTGAAGTGCAGGTAAGCCGCGTTCGGATCCGCCTGGATCTCGGAGGCTGCCGGCAGCCGGTTGAAATTGCTGGCTTCGGTGTTGGCGGCTGCCCGGGCGGCGCCCTGCTTGCCGGCTTCCTTGAAAGCCGTCTTGCTCCATGTGCCGGTGACGATGTAATCGGCCGAGGCTCCGGCGGGGCGCACGTTCATCGGGAGCATGGCAAACTGCAGGCTGGCGCCCCCTTGCAGGAACATCACTTTGTAGTTGGCCGGGATGCCCATCAGATCGCGAAGGTCCGCTTCGGCCTTCTGGATGATGGCCTCGAACTCTTTGGAGCGGTGGCTGATCTCCATCACCGACATGCCGGTGCCGCAGTAATCCAGCAGGTCGGCCTGGGCTTTCTCGAGGACGGGCAGCGGCAGGACCGCCGGGCCGGCATTGAAATTGTGGGCTCGTTTCAGGGTAGGGCTCATACAGATCTCCTTATCATAGGATTGGGTAGCCAGAGATTGAACAGTTGCTGCTGCCCGCGGTTCCAGCCGTCCCACCGGGACGCGGCGAGGTTTTGGCGGGACAGGGATCAATTCATCACAAACCGGGTGGTTGGAGCAAATTTCCCTCTCGTGAACGACTGCGGCCAGGGATCATGAGGCCAGACGACCAGGATCACGCATAGTATAAAGGATCAGGGAGCGTTTTACAAGGGTTGTCTGACAACATGGCCGGTCTCTTTTCGCCTTCAATCGTCCAGGTGAGCGAGCACCTCGTCTAAAATGACCTGTTCCTCGTCGGTCGGCACCACCCAGACCTGCGTCCGGGAGGCGGGCTGGCTCACCCGCGAAGGCCGGTCGGCGGGCGCGGCGCGGTTGGCGGCCCGGTCCAGCAGGATGCCCAGGGATTCCACGCCGCCGCACACCCGTTCGCGCAGCTTCCACGATCTGACCCCGATGTCGTCCGTGAAGACGATCGCATCGGCGCCGTCCAGCAGCCAGGTGTAGGCGCCCAGGTAGAGCTCCAGGCGGTGCGCGTACACCGCGAAGGCGGCCTGGCAGTCGGGGTCTCCGGCTTCGCCTGCCTCGATGATCTCGGCCAGGTTGGACGAAAAGCCGGAAAGCCCAAGCAGCCCGG
The DNA here is from genome assembly GCA_021796375.1 of Chloroflexota bacterium. Classification (GTDB taxonomy): domain Bacteria; phylum Chloroflexota; class Anaerolineae; order Anaerolineales; family Anaerolineaceae; genus JAJYJF01. Next base: position 4,490 of record JAJYJF010000137.1, read on the forward strand.
ACTGGTTGTTGAGGATGCCGCTGATCTGGTCGGCGGAGGTTCCCCTGCGGACCAGCTCGAGGACGATTTCCGGATCCAGGTCGCCGCAGCGGGTGGACATCACCAGCCCGGGCAGGGGGGAGTATCCCATCGAGGTATCCAGCGAGCGCCCGTCCTTGACCGCCGCGACGCTCGCGCCGCCGGTCCCCAGGTGGCAGAGGATCAGCTTGAGCCCGGCGAGCGGCCGGCCGAGCAGGGCGGCCGCCTGGCTCGAGACGTACTGGTACGACAGGCCGTGAAACCCGTACTTGCGGAAGCCAAACTCCTCCGCCAGCACGCGCGGGAGGGCGTAGCGGCTGGATTCCACCGGCATGCCGGCGTGGAAAGCGGTGTCGAACACGGCAAACTGAGCCGCGCCCGGCAGCGCTTCCAGGCAGGCGTCGATGACGCTGTACGAATTCGGGTTGTGGATGGGGGCCAGCGGCAGGCAGGCCTGCAGGCGCTCGAGGGAAGCCGCGTCGATGCGGGTCGTCCGGGTGAAGAGCTCGCCGCCGTGGACGAAGCGGTGGCCGACGGCGTCGACCGCCACGCCGTGCTCGTCCAGCAGGCCCAGGATCGCCCGGGCCGCCAGCCGGTGGGTGGAGAGGTCGGCCGCGAAAGATCCGGCGCTTCCGCCGATCTGCCAGTCGACGCGCGGCTCGGCCTGGGTCTGGGTGGCGACGTTGCGGGCTTTTCCGGAGGCGATCGCCTCCGGCTGGCCGGCGGATCGGGTCCGGTAGACTTTAAATCCCTGCGAGCTGCTGCCGCAGTTGAAGGTGAGGATATTCATGGCCGATAAAATAGCACCCGTCCCCGGTTCCGTCAAGACTTCTCCGGCCGCTGCCCGAAGCGGAACTCATGGAAATCGCCGCGCGGCTCGTACCCGATCTCCTGATAGATATGGTTGGGGGTCGGGTTGGCCAGGTTGGTAAACAGGGCGCAGAACCGCCGGCCCGAGTCGAGCAGGTGCTGGCTCAGCCCGGCGACGACCCCGCTGGCATACCCGCGGCCGCGCTGCTCGGGCGGCGTGTAAACCGGCCCGATGACCGCGCCGTGCGGGGTGTAGCGCGAGATGCAGGCCAGCGAAACCGGCCGGCCGTCCTCCCACAGGTAGGTGTGCGGGAGCCTGACCCGCGCCTGGTACGCTTTCTGCTCCTCGGTGTCGGCGGTACCGACGGCTTCCAGGTCGAAGGCGCCCGTCCAGGCGGCGAGCAGGGGCAGGTCGGCCTCTTCCGCGCGGCGCATCCGCCCGCGGGCCGGCCGGATCGGGTTCACCCGGCGGAGCTCGTAGACGCGCTCGTGGGTGACGAGCCGCGCGGCGTTTCCGGAAGCCCGGCTCCAGGCGCGGCTGAAGTCGCCGGCCAGCTGAGCCGGGGCCAGCACGCCGGGCAGGCCGGGCAGCTCCTCCAGCAGGTGATCGGCGAGCACCCGCAGCCCGGTGCCGCAGTCTACCGGGGCGGCATACAGGATCAGGTTGTGAGGCGGGGTGCAGACGGCAGCCAGCTGGAGCCTTTCCGATCCGTCCGCTGCCGTTCCGGAGACGGTCGCAAAATAGGGACGGGTGCGGTAATAATCCGGCTGCGAAATGAGGCGGAAGCTCAACCCCAGGATCAGGTTGTTGGTCACCTCGTCCCGTTCGAGGTCCGGCTGCGCCCGGGAGAGGAACCCCGCGGCGTCTGTGTAGGAACGATAGGCAGGCGTTGGCTGTTGGATATCCATGCTCTGTTCGCGGCCCGCTCCGTGAAGCCAGCTGCCGCGGCCCGCCGGGCCCTCAGCGGCTGGATCTTTTCCGCAGCCGGCTCGTCCCCGGCTGCTGCTCGACGGGCGGTGGGCGGACGCCGATCGCATCCCAATCCACGGTGTGCCGGGGATCGGCGGGGCACTTCCACCAGCCCTGGGGCAGGCGCCCGCTCGCCAGCCGCCCGGGCTGCCAGACGGTCCCGCAGCGGTTGCAGCGCAGCTCCAGCGG
>JAJYJF010000138.1 GCA_021796375.1 Chloroflexota bacterium
TGGAGATCGCGGCTGGCTTGCGGTTGGGCAGCGTGACCACCGTGCCGACGGCGCAGATGCCGATGGTGTGCTCCTCCCGGTCGATGGCTACCCCCAGCAGGCGGATTTCTTGCAGATCGGTCAGCAGCTGGCTGCGGGTGGGAATGGTGTTGCTCGTAAAAATCGGCAGCTGCTCGGGCAGCATGCGCTTGACCTCCTCCACCGGCAGCGTCGAGAGGATGGCTTTCCCGTTCGCGGTACAATGGAGCGGGAAACCCAGGCCAACCCCCGATACGGCGCGCAGCCGGTTCGGGGGGGTTACCTGGTCGATAAACAAAAGGGCATCCTCATCCAGAATCGCCAGGTCGATCGTTTCTCCGCCCACTTCTTGAGACAGGCTCTCCAGGTACGGCCTGAGCTCTTCGCGCAAGTTGCGGTTGACCGCTGAGCCCAAAGAAACCAGCCCTAAGCCGAGCTGGATATTGCCGTTTTCACCTTTGGAATTGACCAGCCGTTCCTCTTCCAGAGATTTCACGATGCGAAAAACGGTCGAGCGGGGCAGCTCGACTGCCTGGGCTAAATCCGAGAGGCTGCAGCCGCCCGTATCCCGGAGGGTGCGCAGGATCAGCCCTGCCCGGCCAATGACTTGAACCAGGGAGAAATCGCGAGTTCCATCCTTACCCCCGCTCCTGGCAAGACCGGTATTTTCCGCAGCTTTTCTCATCTTCCCCTTACAGTTTCCTGGAAAGAATAGGCACAGTGAATCTTATCACAATGGGCCTTTCTGGCGTTTGCGAATCCGCGGAAGAAGATCCAAAAACAGGTTGACAATTTTAAACTCCATGCTATACTGAGCATTGTACCACAATGCGGACAATAATTCCACAATGTGGACACAGCATCAACCGGTTCAACCGTCTTCCTCATCTCACCCATCGGGAAAAAATATGGACTACATTCTTCACCCTGATCAAGTCGAAAAATGGCCGCTGGAAAAACATGTGGGCGTGGTTTCCAAGCTGATGGTCGACGGCCAGAATATGACCGTTCTCTGGTCGACCTGGGAGCCGGGCGCCATCGCGCCCGAGCACACTCACCCCCACGAGCAAATCGGGGTTTGCTTCGAAGGAGAGATGGTCTTCACCATCGATGGGGTGGAGTATCCGGTGCATGCCGGCGAATTCTACCGGATCCCGTCCAACGTCCCGCACGCCGAAAGGAACGACGGCCAAAAACCTGCTGTCCTGACCGACTTCTTCTCTCCGGTGCGCAGCGACCTGCTCCAACACCACTTTGATCCCAAGTTGGTGGCCAAGGAATAAGTGGGATCGACAACCATTGGGGTTGACTGCCATGTGCCGGGCAATCACCGAAGCAGCCGCCAATGTGATCACGCCATCTGGAAACCATTGCCCAGAAACCATTTGAGGAGGAAAGGATGATTAAGAAAAGTCTGTACGTTGTCGTTGTCACCCTGTTTGTGGCAGCCATGCTGGCTTCGTGCTCCGCCCCCACCCCGACTCCGGCGGCGGCACCGCCCAGCGCGCCCGCTGCCACCAGTGCGCCTGCCGCCACGAGCGCCCCGGCTGCGACCAGCGCGCCTGCCGCCACCAGCGCCTCTTCCGGGACGAGCGCCCCGGCTGCGACCAGCGCCCCCGCCGGAATGGCTTCTTCCACCATTGCCCCGGCTGCCCACCCGCAAAGCGACGCGGTTGTGACCGTCACCGCCGCCTCTCAGAGCGGCACCACCTTCACCAAGAACTTCAATCCCTTCAGCGCATCCGTGCTCTTCCCCACCCTCATGGGCATGTACGAGCCGCTCATGATCTACAACAAGCTCACCGGTGTGATGATCCCCTGGCTGGCGACGGATTACAAGTGGAGCGCCGATCTGAAGACCCTCACCTTTACCATCCGCGACGGGGTCAAATGGTCCGATGGCCAGCCCTTTACCGCCAATGATGTCGTCTACACCTTTATGACCATGAAGAACACCCCCGGCCTGCAAGGGAACGGCCTGGTAGCGGTCAGCTCAACCGGTTACGTGGACAGCGTGACCGCGTCGGACCCCCAGACCGCGGTCTTCCACTTCAATAAGGTTTATACCCCCGGCCTGTACGACATCGTCGATCAGGTGATCGTCCCGGAGCACATTTTCAAGGGCTCCAGCGATCTGGTCAAGTTCATCAACGACAATCCTGTTGGCACCGGCCCCTTCACCCAGTTGGTGAACTTCACGGACCAGTCTTTTGAAATCGACCGCAACCCCAATTACTGGCAGCCCGGCAGGCCTTACATCAAGGCCCTGCGCGATGTGACCTTCTCCGGCAATGACACGGCCGCGACCATGTTTGTCGCCGGGGACGTGCAGTGGACCGGCCAGTTCTTCCCCAACGTCGACACCGCGGTGATCGCCAAGAATCCCACCGACCTGCACTGCTGGTGGCCGACCGTCACCGCCACGGCTTTCTTCATGATGAACACCACCAAGAAGCCTTTCGATGACCCAATCGTTCGTAAGGCGATCTCCATGGCCTTCAACCGGCCCCAGCTGATCCAGGTTGCCCTCCAGGGCAAGAGCCAGCCCGCCGATGTAACCGGCTTGAGCTCTGGTTTTGCTGCTTTCAAGGTGCCCGATCCCTCCAAGCTGGGCACCTGGACGACCCAGGACGTGGCCAAGGCCAACCAGATGCTGGACGACGCCGGCTACAAGAAGGGCTCGGATGGCTTCCGCACCAATAAGGACGGCTCTCCCATCAAAGTTGAGCTGCTCGAGGTGAACGGATTCACCGACTGGCTGGCTGAAGCGCCCCTGCAGAAGGCCCAGCTCGAAGCCATCGGCCTCAACGTGACCATCAACAGCTACGACGTCCCGGTCGCTTTTGATAAGTGGGAAAAGGGCAACTTCGATATGTCGATGTACTTCGGCATCACCGCGGATACCCCTTACACCTACTACCGCAACATCATGAGCACGGACACCGTCGTGCCGGTTGGCACCGCGACCGGCCTGGGCGTGAACCTGTGGCGCTACGGCAACAAGGACGCCGATGCCGCCCTGCAGAAGTTCGCCACGACCACCGACCCGGCCGTGCAGAAACAGGCCGCTTACGACCTGCAGAAGATCTTCGCCGATAACGCCCCGGTGATCCCCATGTACTACGCCCCAACCTTCTACTGCTATAATGATAAGACCGTCGCCGGCTGGCCTACCGCGAGCAATCCATACGCATATCCCATGCCCATTGCGAACGGCTCGATCGATTCCGGCCAACTGCTTGTTCTAACCACCATTTACGGGAAATAAGACGCACTTTCCGGTCAGCGATGGGGGGGCATAAGCCCCCCCATTCTGATAGATCCCCGGCAACAGGCGAAGGAGGATGCGTTGAAATACATCTTGCGCCGCTTTGGGTTTTATCTGGTTGCGTTTTGGGCCGCTTTAACGTTAGATTTTATCTTCCCCCGCCTTCTGCCCGGTGATCCAGCCACCGCCATCCTGGGCCCGATGGGCGATCGAATGACCGCCGCCCAGGTCGAAGCGCTGCGCCAGGCGCTGGGGCTGGTCACCCACGCATCCCTCCTGCAGCAGTATTTCACCTATATCTCCCACGTTTTTCAAGGCGATTTCGGCCTGTCGTATGCCAACTTCCCGGCGACGGTCACCTCTGTGATCGCCACCGGTTTTGTCTGGACCCTCCTGCTGGGCTCCGTCTCCCTGACCATCAGCGTGGTCATCGGCCATCTGGTGGGCATCTTCGCCGCCTGGCGCAGGAACGGCGGATTTGATATCGTTGTTCCCCCGTTGTTTAACTTCATCGGCGCTTTCCCAGCCTTCTTCCTGGGATTGGGCGTTTTGTTTATTTTAGGCCTGAATCTGGGTTGGTTCCCGATCAGCCATGCTTACGATGGCACCCTGCAGCCCGCTTTCACCTGGCAGTTTATCAGCAACGTGATCGTCCATCTGGTTTTACCGGCCCTCACCTCCGTGCTCGTCACCATCACCGTCTGGGTCCAGGTGATGCGCAACACCATGGTGAGCGTCCTGGCGGAGGACTACATCACCATGGCCGAAGCCAAAGGGCTCAGCCAAAACCGGATCATGTTCAACTATGCTGCCCGCAACGCCATCTTACCCAGCGTCACCGGTTTTGGTGTGTTCCTGGGCGCAATCCTGAGCGGGCAGGTCTTGATCGAGACCGTCTTCTCCTACCCGGGCCTCGGGTTTTTACTGGTGCGCGCGGTAGGCGCCCGCGATTATCCCTTGATGCAGGGCCTGTTCCTCGGGATCACGACCGGGGTGCTGCTCGTCAACTTCCTGATCGATATCCTCTACACCCGGATTGATCCGCGCATTCGCGGTTGATGGAGCGCACCCATGGCACAAGAAATCAACGCATCCGAAATGGCCAAACCGCTGAAATCGCGGAAGTTCGATTTCAAGCAGCAGTTCCAGTGGGCATATATTCTGATCCGCCATCCTCAGGCCAGGATCGGGTTGATCATCATATTCCTTCTTATCTTGATGGCGGTCTTTGCCCCGATCATCGCTCCGGGCGGCAAACCGGTTTACGTCGATACGCCGAACCTGCCCCCCGGCGGCAGCCATATCCTGGGCGTGGATCCTCTGGGGCGGGATGAGTTTGCTCTGGTCGTCTGGGGGGCGCGCATCTCCCTGGAGATCGGCTTCGGCACGGGCGTGCTGGCCCTGCTGGTGGCCACCATCCTTGGCATGATCGCGGGTTATTTCGGCGGGTATATCGATAATATCCTCACGCTCCTCTTCAACCTTTTTCTGGTCATCCCCGGCCTGCCGATGCTCATCCTGCTGGCTGCCTACATGAAGCAGACCACCAGCACGGTGATCTTTACCCTGGCCTTCACGGGCTGGGCCTTCTGGGCCAGGATCATCCGCGCCCAAACCCTTTCCCTGCGCGAGAAGGATTTCGTCGCCGCCTCCATCGTGGCTGGCGAAAATCACTTCGTCATCATCTTCCGCCAGATCCTGCCGAATATGATCAATATCATTGTCGGGGGCATCATCGGGTCCACGATTTACGGCATCGCCGCTTCCACGGCCCTGGCTTTCCTGGGGCTGACAAACATGGAAGACATCAGCTGGGGGACCAACCTCTTCTGGGCCCAAAACGGCAATTCCCTCCTGCTGGGCGCCTGGTGGGTGTTCGTTCCATCCGGTTTCCTGCTAGCGCTGGCGGCATTGGCTCTGACCTGGGTGAACTACGGCATGGACGAGATCACCAATCCGCGCTTGCGCTCCGAGCGCGAATTACGCAGGGTAATCCGGCACATCCAGTTCAAGACCTCTCGGGCTACCCCCGTTCTCCGTCGGGAGCACTCAAAATGACCTATCCTGCTGCGAACCTGCCCCTGCTCGAACTCCGTAATTTATATGTGGAGTACCTGACCCCCACCGGCCCAGCCCAGGCGGTCAATAATGTTTCCTTCTCGATTGGTCCGGGTGAGGTCTTCGGCCTGGCGGGCGAATCCGGCTGCGGCAAATCGACCATCGCGCACTCCATTCTGCGCGTCTTGCGCCCCCCGGCTGTCATCACCGGAGGCAACATCCTCTATAAGGGCGTCGACCTGCTCGAACTGGACGAAATGGAAGACATCCGCTGGGCTGAAATCTCCATGGTCTTCCAGAGCGCCATGAACTCGCTGAACCCGGTCATCAAGATCGCCGACCAGATCACCGACGTGATCATCACCCATCAAAAGGTGAGCCAGAAACAGGCGCGCGAGCGGGCTGAGGAGCTGATGGAAATCGTCAATATCGATAAGCGGCTCCTGGACGCGTACCCGCACCAGCTCTCCGGCGGCATGCGGCAGCGCGCCGTGATCGCGATCGCCCTGGCGCTCAGCCCTTCCCTGATGATCATGGACGAGCCCACCACAGCCCTGGATGTGGTCGTCCAAAAGGACATCCTCCAGCAGATCGAACAGCTCAAGACCCAGCTCGGTTTCTCAATTCTATTCATCACTCACGACCTGTCGCTCATGGTCGAGTTCTCAGACCGGATCGGCATCATGTATGCAGGCGACCTGGTCGAGATGGCGCCCGCCAGGGATATCCTCAACCGCCCGCTGCACCCCTACACTCAGGGGCTGCTGACCTCCTTCCCGGCCATCACCGGCGAGCGGAAGCGGCTGACCGGCATTCCTGGAGCCCCGCCCAACCTGATCCACCCGCCAACCGGCTGCAAGTTCCACCCCCGCTGCCCGTATTTTGACGGCAATGAGGCCAGCCCCGCGCCGGCGTTGAAAGAGGTCCTCCCCGGCCACTGGGTGGCCTGCACCTGCAGGGATATGGATTTGAACCGTTGATCGGAAGTGCCACGATGACCCAATACACAGCCAATACCCAACCCGAAAGCACTGGCCCGATGCTGGAAGTCCGCCACCTGGTCAAGCGGTTTCCGCTGAGCGGATTGATCAACCCCAAGCTGGTCCACGCCATCAAC
>JAJYJF010000139.1 GCA_021796375.1 Chloroflexota bacterium
GCCGGCCAGTGGCTGCTCTCCGCCGGGCGGTTTTTGATGTCGATAAACCCTCGGGTCGGCGAGCCGGTCTCGATGGCATCTTCCCCGGCCATGCGCATGTAGTAGCCTTCCACCCCGACCTGCCTGGCCAGGTCGGTCCCGGTAACGTAGATCCAGTTCTCAATATTGGCGTTCCAGGTATCCGCCGTCTGGCGCATGTACTCGGCGGCCTCCTTCTCGCCGCGCCTCTCCGAGAGCACCGCGGCCTCCAGCAGGGCGGCGATCGCGACCCCCAGGGTGAACGCCGAGTAGCCGGCATCCTCCTCCCAGCGGTCCTGCTGGGTAACCGGGCCGTTCTGGATGACGAAGCTGGCTGCCTGGCGGACCATGGGCCAGAAAGAATCCAGCAGCGCGTCGTCCAGGTCGCCCATCTGCCACGCCAGGCTGGTGAGCAGGACCGGGAAAGCAGCTTCGTCCAGCTGGATGCCCTGCCAGTACGGGGTTCCATCCAGCCACATGTTCTGCGGCCAATGCCCATCTGGCTCCTGGGTGACCTGCAGGTAGCGCAGGACGCGCGCCGCATCCCCTCCCGCCCCCGCGGCGAACAGGCCGGTGATGCTCTCCACCAGGTCGCGGGTCCAGACCAGGTGATAGCCGCCCAGGTCGTTGTCCCCTTTGCTGTCTCCCCACGGGATCGAAAGGCTGGCGATGATTCCCCCGGCGAAATCTTTCGCCTCATGCATGCGCAGGACGGCCGTGCTGATGCGGTACTCGTCGGCCGGGTCTGGGGTGTGATCCATCTCCGGCAGGCTTTTTTGCCAGGACTGCCATTCATCCACATAGACCGCCAGGGCCGCCTCGAAGCCGTCTAGCAGGCTGCCGCGCGCGTGATGGCCGGCCTCCATCTCCTGCTCCCCAAAAGCCAGCGCCAGGGTAAACTCCCCCTGGCAGGCGCTGAGGTCAACCTCGCCGACCAGCGCCGTGTTGCCGTTCTCCGCCCGGTCGTAGGTCCAGGTCATCCGGCAGTGATCGTGCAGGTCCTGCCAGCCGTCCGAGGCGCCCACAAACCCGGCAGAGCGCCCCAGCCAGGGGGCGGAGCATGCCAGCGCCAGGGCGGTATCATCCCGCTGGGCGAAAAGCATGGGAATGCCCTTCAGATCCTGGATCCAGGCGGTGTTCCCCTCCCCCTGATTGTTGATATGAGGAGCGAGCAGCGCGTAGAGGTGATAATCCGACAGGCTGCCCGCCAGTGGGACAAAGCGGATGCGCTGCAGGACGACATTCCGCGCCGGGTCGGCCAGCACGTCCTTTTCAATCCGGTAGCGGCCGTCCGCGCTGGAATTGACGAAATGGTAAGCCGGCACGCCGCAGGCGAGGTAGCTCACCGCGTGGTGGGTATCACGCTTCTCCTCCGAGAAATACGCGCGTCCATCCGTGACGATCAGGCCCAGATCGCGCGTGCAGGCCCGGTCTACCCGCGGGAAATAAATCTCGTCGAGGATACCGTAGCCGGTGGTGAACCAGACATGGCTGGCCAGGCTGAGCGAAGCCCCGACCCCGCTTTTCGCACTGCTCGTCCAGCGCGGGCTGTGACCCGGCCACCCGGGGGCGAAGCTGATTTTTTCTGATTGCGGGTTGTCTCCATCCATGTTAATGATCCAGGCTCCAATCGATCACAGTCTTAATTTCCTCGGGGTCGTGGCGCCCGAGGACGGTCGCAAACTGGGCGGGCGGCGTCCTGCCGGTGATCAGGCGCGGGACCCAGCCGGGCCAGCGCAGGGCTGCCTGCGCCAGGTGGTCGACCGCCATCTGGAAGTGATCCCGGGAAGCGTTCACGCTGCCCACCATGGTCAGGTTCTTCAGCACAAGCGAGCGGATCAGCTCCGCGCCGTCGAGCTGGAGCGGCCGGTCCCCACCCGGGATGCCGGTCAGGACGTAGATCCCATCCGGCTTCAGCGCGTCCAGTAGGTTGAACTCCAATGCCGGGACGCCGGTGGCCTCCAGGATCATATCCACCGGTGGGAGGCGAGCGTCGAGCTGCTCGGCCGGGACGTCCCGGCCGTCGACGTAGCTTCCGCCGATGTGCGCGAGCCACGCCGGCCGCGCCGACCCGGGGTCGACGACATCCAGACCGACCACCTCGGCGCCCTCCAGCCTGAGAATCAGCGCGCCGAGCAGCCCAACCGGCCCCAGCCCGGCGACCAGCGCCCGCCGGCCGTACAGCCAGTCCGGGGTGGCTGGCGCGTCGGGCAGGCGCGCCGCCTGGATGCGCACTGCCTCGTCGATGGCTTTCTCCACGATCGAGGCGGGCTCGGTCAGGACGGCGATCTCGCGGGCTTCCGCGGGGATCCGGACCACGTACTGCTCGTCGTCGATGACGTACTCGGTTTGGTAGCCGTTCGCGCCCCAGATGCCGCGCTCGGTGAACTTGCCGGTCTCGCACATGTCCGGGCGGTTCATCCGGCAGGGCAGGCACTCGCCGCATCCCCGCCGGACGGTGAGGACCGCGAAATCACCCGCCTTCACCCGGGAGACCGCATCGCCGGCCGCGACCACCTGGCCGAGCATCTCATGCCCGATCACCAGCCGGTCCTGGCCGGGAGGCGCTTCCGACCTGCCGCCCGCCGCTTCTTCGCGGTCCGTACCGCAGATACCCACCTGCAGCACCTTGATTTTCAGCTGGCTCGACCCTGCGATCTCCGGTTCCGGGAATCCGCTGTCGAGCCGGACGTCCTCCGTCCCAGGTTTCAAGGTTATGGCTTTCATCTTTTCCCCTCCCTGCGGCCTGCGATGGCAGCCGCCTTCCTGCTCCCCCGACCTGCTCAGTTTGTCAGGTGCCGCCGCGATCTCCCCATAACGGTCCACTACGGCCAGCTGGACCCGTTCGAGGTCCGCAGTTATCAAACATTATCAACCATAAATGTAGCATATTGGCGGGAATAACACCAAACCAGAACGCCATAGGCGGTGGCGGAAAAACCCTCCTGAGCTGGATCGCCGCCGCGCTGGCCCTGCTGCTCGCCGGCCGGGTGCTCGAGCCCTTTGCCGGATCGCTCAGACCGGGCGCCAATCCGCACGCTGACAGGTTGGCCCGGGCTGGCGCGTGCGTCAGGACGCGCCCGACCTTATCCCTTTGAGCTCGCCGGATCCGGGCCGCCGGCTGCCGCGGAGACGCGGGCGGTCAGACGGGTGCCTTTCCCCGGCAGCGAAACGATTTCCAGGTCGCCCCCGGCTGCCTGAGCCCGTTCCCGCATCCCAACCAGCCCAAGGTGTCCCTTCCTGGCCAGCAGCAGCCAGTCCCTGGGGATCTCAAAACCGGCGCCGTCATCTTCAATCTCCAGGACCGCCTGGCCTGCCCGCATCCTGAGGCTCACCCCAACCCGGCTGGCCAGCGCGTGCTTGCGAACGTTTACCAGGCTTTCCTGGAGGATCCGGTAGAGCGCCAGGCTCGATTCCGCGGGAACCTGCTCCACGCCCAATCGATTCTCGAAACGGACGGAAATGTCCGGATTTTTTTCGTGAAAGCCGTCGAGGCAGGATTCGATGGCTGTCCCGATCCCGAATTTAACCAGGGTCGGCGGGCGCAGCTCGCTGGCGAAGGAGCGCAGCTCTTCGATCACCTCCTGGAGGGAGCCGCGGACCGACTCCAGCTGCTCGGTCATCTCAGGGTCGCGGGCTGCCGATAACAGGCTGCGCAGGTTGAATGTCAGCGCGATCAGCGCCTGGACCGGGCTGTCGTGCAGGTCGCGGGCGATCTGCAGGCGCTCCTGCTCGCGCTGTTCCAGCAGCCGGCGCTGCAGCTCGATCTGCACGGAATGCTCCCGCTCTGATTCTTCAGCGCGGCGGAGCTCGCTCAGATCCCGAATTGAGCTGACCAGACCTCTAAACTCGCCCCGGGAGCCCTTGAAGACCACCATCTTCGCGTGGGCGCTGATGAAGGTTCCCGGCTTCTGGCGGTACAGCACCTCGCCTTCGTCGTGCTCCAATGCCAGCAGCCTGCGGACCGTCTCCGCGCGCGGCTCGACTTCGCCCTGCGTCTGGAGCAGCGCAAAGATCTCCTGGCCGCGGGCTTCGGCCGCCGCCCAGCCGAACATGGCTTCTGCCGCGGGGTTCCAGTAGGTCACGCGCAGCTGTTCGTCGGTGGCGATGACCGCATCGTGGACGCGGTCCAGGAGCTCCGCCTGGTAAGTCAGCTGCTCCTCCACCTGCTTGCGTTCGGTGATGTCCATGAACACGCCCATGGCCCCGTGCGGCTTACCATCTTCATCCCACAGCGGGCGCACGTTGCCCAAAACCGTCCGGGTGGTGCCGTTATCGAACACCAGGTCGAACTCGTAATGGTCCGTGCTGCGGCCGGTTTGCGCCGCCGCCTGCATGGGCAGCTCATCGGGGGGGACTTCCTTTCCGTCCTTGAAAGTGCGGTAGGGCTGCCGGCGCAGAGCCGCATCCAGCGCGGTCTTCGAGATATTTGCGCCCTGCCCCATTCCGAGGAACTCATAGCCGTAGCGGTTGCCGGTCATTTCGCGGCATTCCGGGTCCCGCGAGACCCAGATCATCACCGGGGCGGCATCCATGAGCGTCGCCAGTTCAGACGCCCGAGCCTTCTCCCGCTGCTCGCTCTGCGAAACAGCCTGCAAGGCTTTCAGCAGCGCCTTCTCGCCCTGTTTGCTTCCGGTGAGATCGTGGCTGATCGCGGCGATGCCCTCCCGGGTCGGGAAAATGCTGTGAATTAAATCAAATACCTGACCGTCGGCCGGACGGACCCACCTCGTCTCGACCTGCCGCGGCTGGCGGTTTGCCAGCGCCTCCCGGTAGGCGCGGTGAAGATCGGAATCCGCCAGGTCGGGATAAACCTGTTCGAATCTTTTCCCCAGTACCTGCTCGTCGGGGAGCAGGATGAGGTTCTGAGCGGCTTTATTGCGGTAAGTGCAGCGCAGCTGATCGTCCCACACCGTCAGGGGGTCGGTGATCCTTTCAGCCAGCTCCCGGTATCGTTCCTCGCTCTCCTGCAGGGCCTGCTCAGCCTGCTTGCGAGCCGAAAAATCGAAAAATGTGACCGTGAAGCCCAGGACCGCTCCGCCGTCGCTGTGGATCGGCGAGGCGCTGAGGAGCAGGGTGATCTCGCCCGGCGAGAGGGCAGCGGAACCCTTCCGCGGTTTAAGCTTTACCTCGAGGCGCTTGTGAGTCTCGCCTCGCAGGACGCTGCTGAATGAAAAGCCATCCGCTTCGGGCTGTCTTTCTACCGGTTCGACCGGAAGAACCAGGTCGACCGGCTGGTAAAGCGGGTTTTCCCCCAGCAGAACGCAGGCAGCCTCGCTGGCGCGGATGACCGTCCCGGTGTTATCGCAAACCAGTATCGACTCCGATGCCTGCTCGAGGATCGACCGCGCCAGCCGTTCTGCGGCAACGATTTCCTGCTGGCGTTTCTGCTCCGTCAGATCCGTGGCGACCAGGCTGACGAGCGCGAGGCCGTGGTTTTCCATCGAGCTCATGGAGAGCAGGACCGGAAGAAGGGTCCCATCCTTGCGGACCAGGCTCGCCTCGGCTTTTCCCGCTCCTCGGGTCCCCCGGTGGAGCAGGTGGAGAAAGGTATCCGCGTCTGCGGGTAAAACGAAATCGGCCAGCATCCTGCCCAGCAGGTTCTCGAGAGGAAGGCCCAGCATCTTCGCCAGGTGCTGGTTGGCGTAAAGGATCATGCCGTCCGGTTGGAGGGTGGCGAGACCCTCCTGCACCTGCTCCACCAAAATCCGGTAAGCCTGGTCCGCGCTCTCCAGGGTATAGACGCGGTCGGAGATCACCAGGGCGTCCGCCTCGCCGGCGCGGATGGCGCGCAGCGTTTCTTCGGCGTCCTCAGCCCGGGAGGCAGCCTCGGCCAGCTGGGCCTGCAGCTCCTGGATCTTGATCCGCAAATCACTGCTGCTTCGGCCCATACCCCGCTGCCTCAGCTTTTTTCCTGCCGGCCGCCAGCCGGGCGCAGGTCCAGGCCGACCAGCAGGCGGTCCTTCTTGGTCAGGTCGCCCACGATGCGCCTCAAGGGCAGCGGCAGCTGTTTGATTAATGTCGGCACCGCGATGAGCTGGTCGCGCCGGGCGAGTTCCGGCTGCTGGTAGATATCGATCACCTCTAGCTCATACCGGCCTTTCAAGTGGGTCTCGCAAACCTCGCGCAGGCTGGCGATCGCCTGGTTGGACCGGCTGGTATTCCCGGCTACATATAATCGGAGCACGTAGCGGCCGCGCTCCGGGTCTTCCAGCGCCTTCTCAAACTTCGAGGTCGAATCGCTGTTTGGATCTGCCACCATCACACCTAAGCTTTCCTCGCCGGCCGGAGGTCCAGCCCGACCAGCACACGTTCGGTATTGGAGAGATCGCCGATGATCTTTTTCACCGGTTCAGGCAGCTTGCGGACCAGCGTGGGGATCGCCAGGATCTGGTCGCCGCGCGCCAGGGT
>JAJYJF010000140.1 GCA_021796375.1 Chloroflexota bacterium
GTGGTAAACACCGGGCGGCGATGGGGTGGTAAACACCGCCCGATCATGGGTGGTAAACAGCGGGCGATCCTGCCCTGGTTAAGACCGGGCGATCATCCCTGGTAAAGTCTAACCCGATCAATGACAGAATATCCTCTTGTAAAGGTTTGATCCTAACTCTCAAGTTGGATCAGCTTTTAGGAGGCGGGTCAATATGTGCAATTCATTAGGAAATATCTAAGGTTCTGCACACATGTCCAATCAACCGGATCATAACCAGCTTTATTCCATTGCTGAGGCGCAATCCGGCAGCGAAAATAGGTGGGTGATTCTGGGACACCGCACCCTGGACAGGGGTCTTAGGAGAGTCTCTCCCATCAAAACCGATGGTGTAAATGGATGGATTTCGTTTTGACAGCCTGGAAACTCTCCAAACCAGCGGCCATCACCGGCCACATCTGCTGTGGAGATAGACGATAAACCTCCACTAAGGTTCGAGTCCCTGGTGGATCGCCTGAATAGAGCCCTTTTTTTCCCCCAGACTTGAGGCTCGATCGCTTTACCCGCTCAGCCCCCCAACGGGACTGGCCCAACCTGAAAACCGCGAAGCGGGTGTACTTCCCAAAGCAAGATAGGAAAATGCGTCCAGCGCGGGATCTCCCTTACGGGAACCCCGGGCTGGGTTGAGCAAAATGTGAACTTAAGATTTGTCCCGGTAAGACACAACCGCGATCCTGCGGTTATCCGGCGCCCAGGAGTTGACGTTCATCGTGCCCTGCCCGCCGAACAGCCTTGCGATGGTCTTCGATTCTCCGCCGCTGGAGGCTGCCAGGCGGATTTCCACGTTCTTGTTGGCCGGGTGGTCGCTCGGGGCCACATCTTCTGCGTAATAGGTTAGGTAGACCACCTGACTGCCGTCCGGCGAAATGTGGGGGAACCAGCAGTTGGCTTCTTCCCGCACCATCTGGGTCGGGTTGGAGCCGTCCGCTTCCATGCGCCAGATCTGCATCCGCCCGCTGCGGGTGGAGTTAAACCAGATGTACCTGCCATCCGGGGAGTATTCGGGGCCATCGTCCATTCCCGGCAAATCCGTCAGCCGGGTTTCTGGGCCGCCGCTGGCGGAGATGGTGTAGACGTCGAACTGCCCGCCGCGCTCGGCGCAGTAGGCCAAGCGCCGGCCGTCCGGCGACCAGCCGTGCAGGTAGCTGGGCCCTTTTTCCGTCACCAGGACCGGGCTGCCGCCGCTGATGGGCAGAAGGTAAATCCGGGAAGCGGCGTCTTCGCGGGAGGAGTGGCTGATCGCGATCTGCTGGTTGTCCGGCGAAAGGACGTGGTCGTTGTTGCAGGCGTCTGCGAAGCCGCTCTCCAGGTGGCGGATTTCTCCGCTGGCCAGGATGAAGGTATAGAGACGGCCCTGGCTGTTGTAGATCAGGCGGAGGCCGTCGCGCGTCCAGTTTGGCGCTTCAATCACCGAATCGAACTCTTTAAGCACCGTCCGGACCCCGGTGAGCACGTCGAGCGTTTCCAGGATGCTGTAAGAATCGCGGGGGGCGGGATGATCCATGTCTCTCCTTGTTTACAAACGCACTTCTTCCAGGCGGCCGCTGTTCCATCTTCCCGGATCCCTTCAGGATTTGGACGCGGGTGTGTTGAAGGATTTTCGGATCCTGGAGGTTTTATTCAGCCAGGTTCAGGCGGGTGGAGAGCAGATACAACATGAGCAGGCCAAGCAGTGAAACGAACAACATCACCGGGATGGTCTCCAGAGAGATGTGCTGCGCCAGATAGCCGGCCAGCGAAGGCAGCAAAGCGCCGCCAAGATTGGCCGCGCTCATCTGGATGCCGATGGTGTTCCCGGCATGGCGCTTGCCGACCCGCTGGCTGGTGCTCGAAACCAGCCCAGGAAAAATCGGCGCCATGGCAAAACCGACGAGGAGCACTCCCGCGATCCCGACCAGCGCGATGGTGTTCCACCAGAACAGCACGGCGCCGACCAAAGCCAGGATCATCGCCCACGGCAGCAGCTTATTCAGCCGGATTCGGTGAGCATTAAGCCCGGCTAAAACCCTCCCGATGGTAAAGATGGCCCAAAATCCCCCGGCCCACAACCCGGCCAGCTGCGGGCTGACCCCGCGGCTTTCGGTTAGCAAAGTGTACGTCCAGTTGCCCAGGGTTAACTCCGCTCCGGTATACAGTAAGAACAGCAGGATGCAAATCCAGGTGCCGGCCCGGATCAGGGTTTCCCATAAGGGCGTATGGTAATCCATCAGGCCGCGTTCCGGGTCTTTGCGTTCGGCCGCCCGGCTCGAAACGGGTTTCGACCGCTTCCAGGCGGGAAGGGTGAGCAAAAAACAGACGGCCAGGACGCCCATCAGCGCCCCGACAAAGAGATACGCGGGTTTCCAGGAAGCGAACAGCGACAGGCTGGCTGACATAATGAGCGGGCTCAGGGTGGCCCCGGCGCCAAAACTCGCGTGCAGCCACTGCATTTGACCCTCGTGGTACTCCGCAGCCAGGTAAGTGTTCAGCCCGGCGTCCATCATCCCCAATCCCAACCCCGTCGCAAAACCGATCGCAATCATGACTGCCCACGAAGGGGCCAGGGGATAGCCGATATAAGACGCGGCAGAAAGCAGGCTGGAAACCACCAGCAGCGAGCCGATTCCGAAGCGGGAAATTAACCGGGCGATGAGGGAGCTCGAGATCAGGTATCCGATGGTTGAAGAGGTCAGCAGCAGTCCCAGCGCATCCAGCGGAAGAGCGAGCTGAGCGCGGAGGGTAGGCCACGCCACGCCAATCAGACTGGTGGGCAGTCCCAGGGCGATAAAAGCCGCGTATGCCAGGATGAGCAGGTTTTCTTTCGCGCGAGATGGAACGGTGACGTTTGCTTGCACGGGCTCAGCTTCCAAGGGGTTAATTTTCCTTTCGACGCGATCTTCCTGCCAGCCGCGCGCGGCCGCAGTTCAGCACAGCCGGTTTCCCCATTGGACCCGGGATAAATCGGTCGCGAGCGGTTCGGATTTCCACAATCATGCTTGACTTATGTATTATATTACTTATAATAAGACTTAATTCAAGTCTTATTATAAGTACGGGAATATCATGTTCAAGCAAACCACCCGGGATTTGCGCCGGATCAACCGGTCCAAAGCTTTACGTGAGATCTATTTCAACGGTCCGATCAGCCGGCTGGAAATCTACCAGCATACCGATATGAGTCAGGGGACGGCTACCAATGTCGTTGCCGACCTCTTGCGGGAAAAGATCGTCCTGGAATCGGGGAGCAAGGACTCCGAAGGCGGCCGTCCAAGCACGCTTTTGACGGTCAACCCCAGTTACGGCCATATCGTCGGGGTTGACGTCGGCGAAACAGCCATCCGGGCCAGTTTATTCGACCTGGGGTTCCAGGAGCTCGATACGGTTTCCCAGCCGTTGAGCCTGGAAGAAAATCAGCCCGAACAGGTGGTCCAGCATATCGTCAGCGGCGTGGAACAGCTGCTGATCGGCAGTGAGACCCGCGCGGATCGAATCCTTGGAGTGGGCATCGGTTTCCCAGGACTGGTAGACCCCGCGGAAGGGGTTTCGATTTTTGCGCCGAATTGGGGCTGGCACGATGTGCCCATCGGATCGATTTTGGAAGATAAACTGCGCCTGCCGATGGCGCTCGACAACGGCGCCAAGGCCATGGCGCTGGCTGAAAGCATGTTCGGGGGCGGGCGGGACGTGGGCAGCCTGGCGGTCCTCCTGGTGGGCACCGGCGTCGGGGCGGGGATTATCGAGGCCGGCTCGCTCTATCGGGGTGCGATGAACAGCGCCGGCGAATGGGGGCATACCGTTCTGGAAATCGGCGGCAGGTCCTGTCGATGCGGAAAAAAAGGATGCCTGGAAGCGTACGTGGGCCCCGCCGGGATTATCGAACGCTATACCGAGCTTGCCCGGACCAGCCCCCCGGACTGCTCCGGGGATCAGAAAGAGATGCTGCGCTCGATCATCCAGGCAAGCCGGGAGGGAGATGCGTCCGCGCGGAAAGTTCTGGATGACACGCTTAATTATCTCTCGGCAGGGATTGGCAATTTGATCAATCTGGTCAACCCCCAGAAGGTGGTTCTGGGCGGCTGGGCAGGCATGATGCTGGCTGAGGAATTTCTCCCCCGCCTGGATGAAGCCGTCGCTCAATATGCACTGCAGCAGCCGTTCAAGAGAACGGAGATCGGGATTTGCCAGTTGAAGGAGGATGCCGTCGCGGAGGGCGCCGCAGCCCTGATCCTTGAAAAGTTCCTGCAATCGGCCGGGATTCCGCTGGCTTCGCACCCGGCGGCATTCAGCACTTATTAGAAGCGGGAACAAATCGGAGATCAAGCCAGGGGAGGCGCCCATCCCCTGAACGATGGGGACAACCGATCGCAGAAATCATTCCCTCAGGGAAGATTCGAGGCCATCATGCATCCAGATCACCCAGCAGGCAAGAACGGATTTCCATGGCTAGACATTTTTAATAAATGGTGTATCATATTGATAATTGGGAGCGCTCCCTAAATACCAGTTTTTTTCCATCCTTTTATCGATTGATCAACTAAATATTTCTCGTCATGCGGGTTCACTGCATGAGCAAAGGTCGCAATACCTGTGCCTCTAACCCTTGAAGATATCGCCCGTATTAGCGGATTTTCCCGGTCTACTGTTTCGCGCGTGGTGAATTCAGACCCGAACGTTGGCGAAAGGACGCGTAAAAGGGTCCAGGAAGTGATCCAGGCGCTCAGCTTTCAGCCGAACATGGCTGCGCGCGGCCTGGCAGCCGGGAAAACCAGGGTGCTCGGCCTGGTAATCCCGGTGGGGATTTCGTCGATCTTCTCTGATCCTTATTTCCCCCTCGTGATCCAGGGAGTCTCATCGGCATGCAACCTGCGCGGCTATTCGATCATGCTGTGGCTGGCAGAGCCTCAATTTGAACGCAAGACGATCAGTCAGATCATTTATAACGGGTTAATCGACGGGGTCATCGTCTTATCGATGCTGACAGACGATCCCCTCATCGACCGACTTTCCGAGAGCAATCTCCCCTTCATGACAATCGGGCGGCACCCCACGAACCAAAAGATCAACTACGTGGACGTAGAAAACCGCTCTGGCGCTTACCAGGGCGTTTCCTATGCGATCGAGACCGGGCATCGCCGCGTGGCGTGCATCGGCGGGCCGCGCAACACCATCAGCGGCCAGGACCGGTACCAGGGCTATCTGGAAGCCCTGCGAGATCACGGCCGGCCGGTTCTTCCGGAGCTCATCGTCGAAGGTGATTATTCGGACGCTGGCGGCTACCAGGCGATGACACGCTTGCTCCCATCCAAGCCGGATGCCGTTTTTGCCGCTTCAGACGCGATGGCGCTTGCCGCCATGCGCGCCATACAGGAAGCGGGGCTGCGCGTCCCGGAGGATATCGCCATCATTGGGTTCGATGACATCCCTTCCGCCGCCATAAGCAAACCACCGCTGACGACCGTCCGGCAACCAATCGTCCAAACCGGGAAAATCGTTGCTGAGACGCTGATCGACAGGATCGAACACCCGGATCCTGAGCCTCACCGGATCCTGCTTCCGGTCGAGCTGGTCATCCGGGCTTCGTGTTGAGTGTGTCTAGTGCTGACAACCCGGTGTGCATGCGATAAGAGAAGAAGAGAAGAAGGAGGTGCAAGAAAACCAATCATCCGAATCGGCGTTCAGGTTTTAGCGAATTTCTACCTAACCAACTCAAGGAGGCAAAGAAATGCGTAAAACGATCCCGATCTGGGTAGCAATCACCCTGATTGCAACGATGGTCCTGAGCGCGTGCGCTCCCCAGGCCACCCCCACCGCCGCGCCTCAGCCGACGACCCCGCCGCCTGCCGCAGCTCCCACCACAGCCCCGGTTGCGGCGCCTACGACGGCTCCGGTTGTCCAACCCACCACGCCCCCCACGACGGCGCCGACCGAAGCGCCTGTTGCTCCAGGCGCGCCGCTGCCCCGCAGCGAAACGCTGTACTTCAACGGCCAGCAGTGGGGCTCGGTAGTCTGCTGGAACCCGTACTCTTCGAACTGCAACAACGCGATGGCGATTGCCCAGCAGGACAATTCCCGCGTCACCATGTTCGAGACTCCTTACCTGTACGACATGCTCGACGGCAAGCAATATCCGCTGCTGGCGGATGGCCCCTGGGCTTGGAACGCGGATAAGACCGCCATCACCTTCAAGCTCAAGAAGGCTGCTCACTGGAGCGATGGGACGCCTGTGACCGCCGACGACGTGGCCTACACCTGGGCCAGCAACGTCAAGTACGGCACCACCCCGGGCGTGAACTTCAAGGATTACATCGATACCATCACCGCGGTCGATCCCCAGACGGTCGAGGTCAAGGCCAAGCTGGACGCGAACGGCAAAGCGGTCAACCCGCTGCAAGTCTTCTCTTACCTCAGCA
>JAJYJF010000141.1 GCA_021796375.1 Chloroflexota bacterium
AATAGCCAACGATCTCGCAGAATTTTGCGTTGACGCGCAGCCAGCGGCCGGTCAGCGAAAGGTGGGCGATCCCCACCGCGGCCTGTTCGAACTCGGCGCGCAGCTCCTGCTCGTTTTCCAGCAGCTGATCCTCGGCTTGAACCCGGCTGGTAACGTCGCGCAGGATCACGGTAAAGAGCTTGCGGCTGCTCGAGCCGATCTGCGAGATCGATGCCTCCAGGGGGAACTCCCTGCCATCGGCGCGCAGGCCGTACAGGCGCTCCGGATGGCCCATCTGCCGGCTGGAGACGCCCGTCTCGCCAAAACGAGAAATATGCTCGCGGTGCACGTCCCGGTAGCGCAGCGGGAGGAGGAGCCCCAGCGGTTTTCCAAGGATTTGTCCGGAGGAATAACCGAAGATCTTCTCCGCGGCGGGGTTGAACATGACGATCTTTTGGGATTCGTCGATCACCAGGATCGCGTCCATCGCTGAGGCGATAAAGGACCCCAGCTGCCCCCGGCTTTCAAGCGGATCCGTTCCGGCGCCGGGAAGCGCCGCGCCGGCTACCCGGGAGCCGTCTCGCCCAGCCACGCCATCCGCCCGCTTGGTATCTTAAGAATCATGATCTCCATATTTCTTAACCGCTCCTGGAACTTGCCAGGTAGAGTTCATCCGCAACCATTAAAATTAACAGGTACTACAAAGAGTATTACGACTATTATAGTCCATAAAAATCGGATGGCTGCTCCTTTTTTTCTCGATTTATAATCATTTAGAAATGGACGATTCGCTGAAAAGGAGCTAACCCATGGAAGACGATCAAATGCTTCGGAAAGAGCTGCTGGTTTTGCTGCGGGGTGGGAGCGCGCACATGCCTTTGGATGAAGCCGTCGCGGATTTTCCTGAGGACGCGATGAACAGCCTCGCTCCCCACGTGGAGTATTCTCCCTGGGGCCTGCTGGAGCACATCCGCCGGGCGCAGAACGATATTCTCGAGTACATCCGCGATCCGCATTACGTCTCGCCCGAATGGCCGGCCGACTACTGGCCTGCCCAGGGGGAACAGGCGACCCGCGCCATATGGGACGCGACCATCCAGGGTTTCCACCGGGATATGGCGGACCTCGAGGCGCTGGTTCAAGACCCCCGGGTCAGCCTGACCGCGCCACTCCCGCACGCGCCAGACGCCACCATCTTCCGCGAGATCCTGCTGGTCGGCGACCACAATGCCTATCACATCGGCGAGTTTGCGGTCCTGCGCCAGGTGATGGGAACCTGGCGGAAAAAAGGATAGCCCTTTCTACAGCCGGACGAATTCATCTGCCGGATCCGGCGATCCTGCCGAGATGTGCGGATTTGCCTGTCTTATTTATTCTTCGACCGGGGTTATTATTGTAGGGAACCAGATCAGGGAAATGAATGGAACTTTACCGCACAGATCCACTTTCAGCCCAATGACGGCCTCGAAAACCAGCCCGGCGCGAACTTCCGAATATACCGAGGATCAGCCTTCGTTCGAGGAAGCCTTCCTTAAGCACTGGGCCTCGATTTACCGGCTGCTCGTCCGGCTGGTGGGCGATCCGGCAGAAGCGGAAGACCTGGCCCTGGAAACCTTTTTCCGCCTCTACCAGCGGCCTCCTCAAATGGGGGACAGCTTGAACCTGGGCGGCTGGCTGTGGCGGGTGGCGACCAACCTGGGCTTGCATTCCATTCGCAGCGACCGGCGCCGCGGGCAGTACGAGCTCTCGGCGGGTAAGGACGCCCTGGACGAGGCGTTTAACCTGCGCCCGGATGAAATCGCCTCGGCTGCCGAAGAGAAGCGCCTCGCGCGCCGGGCTCTGGCCCAGATGCAGGACCGTCCGGCGCGGCTGCTCATCCTGCGCTACTCGGGGATGGCCTACAAAGACATCGCCGCCGAACTCGGATTATCGGCCAGCTCGATCGGCCCGCTGCTCTTGAGAGCCGAACGTGAGTTTGAGAGGCGGTACCGCATCCTGAGCGGTGGGAACGGAGAATAGCCATGAACGATCACCTGAAGGATGGACAGCTGCGCGCTGCCCTGGACGGCGAGATCAACCCCGAAGAGCAGGGGCATATCCGCGGCTGCAAGAGCTGTCAGACCAGACTGGAGGCAATCCGCGCTCAGGCGGACCGGTCCTCTCGGAAGCTTGCCTTCCTATCCGCCGAAAGCGAACAGCCGGTTCCCAATGCAGCCCAGGCCCTCGCCCGCTTCCAGAAGGAAAAAACGACCCAAAAGGAGTATCCTATGTTTCAACGCTTGTTTTCCCATCGAGTTATGCGATTCGGGACCGCGGCAGTGGCGATCCTCGTCCTCGTTCTCGCGGTGCCCGCGACCCGGGCGATGGCCGCCCAGCTGCTCGGCCTGTTCCGGGTGCAGCAGGTGACGGTGATCCCGGTTGATTTCTCCGGGATGCAAACGCTGGCCGGCGACAACACGCTCGGCAAGCAGATCGGCCAGATGCTCTCCAGCGCGGTCACCGTCACCCGGAAAGCGTCACCGCCGGAAACCGTGGCGGACGCCGCCCAGGCCAGCAGCCAGGCAGCTTTCAACGTCCGGCTGCCGCAGAACCTCACCCCTTCACAGATCGTGGTGGATCAGGGGCTGGCTTTCTCTTTCAAGGTGGATCGGGCGCGAGCCCAGGCTCTGATCGATGAAGCCGGCCGGAAAGACCTGGTCCTGCCAGACTCAATCGACGGCGCCGAAGTCTCAGTCAACGTGCCGGCCGGGGTGAGCGCATCTTACGGTACCTGCCCGGCGCTGACAAATGCGGAAAGCAGCGCTTCGATCGGAATGAACGGTTCAACCGGGCGGCGCTATCCGGATTGCGTGATTATGGCTGAAATCCCCAGCCCAACCGTCACCGCCCCGGTGGGCGTGGATGTCTCTCAGCTGGCCCAGATTGGCCTCGAGTTTACCGGGATGAGCGCCGACCAGGCAGCGGCGTTCGCGAAAACCGTAAATTGGACCTCCTCACTGGTCATTCCGATCCCGCGCAACGCCGCCACCTACGAAAACGTGCCGGTTGACGGCGTGACCGGAACGCTGATCCAGCGCCCGGTCGACGACGCGCCCCAGTATGCTTTGATCTGGGTGAAGAATGGGATCATCTACGCGATCGCCGGGTTGGGGAGCGATTCTCAGAAGGCGCTCAATATGGCAGCCAGCCTGCCCTAAGAGGTTCGATGCCCTCCTATCCCGCGATAGAAACCGACCGCTTGCGCAAGGTTTTTGGAGAGCGAGCAGCCGTCAAAGGCCTCACCCTGCAAGTCCAGCAGGGTGAGGTGTTTGGATTCCTGGGGCCGAACGGTGCCGGGAAAACCACCTCGATCAAAATGCTGCTCAGCCTGATCGAGCCGACCGCCGGGACGGCGCGCCTGCTGGGCGCGCCGCTCGGCGACCGCTCTGTCCGGGCGCGGATCGGGTTTTTGCCGGAGCATTTCCGCTTCCAGGAATGGCTGACCGCCGGTGAGTTTCTCGAGCTGCACGGGCAGCTGTATGGGATGAAGCCGGCCAGGATCAAGGAGCAGTCAGCGGCGCTCCTGGAGCGGGTGGGCCTGGACGAGTTTCGCGACAAGCAGCTGCGCACCTTTTCCAAGGGGATGCTGCAGCGCATCGGGCTGGCCCAGGCCCTGCTCAGCCAGCCGGCGCTGGTCTTCCTGGACGAGCCGACCTCCGGACTCGACCCGGTCGGGCGGCGCCTGGTGCGCGATATCATCCACGAGCTGCGGCGGGAAGGGACCTGCGTGTTTCTAAACTCGCACCTGCTCAGCGAAATCGAAGTCACCTGCGACCGGGTGGCGATCATCCGCAGCGGGGAGGTGATCCGCCTGATCGAGATGGCCGCGCTGGATTCCGGGCGGGCGACGGTAAGAATCCGCGGACGCGGAATCACCCCGGAGATCTGCTCGGGCCTCGAAAATTGGGGTCAGGCAATCCGCGCGGACGGCGAGCTGGTCTCCCTGAACGTTCAGAGCGAGGAATCGCTCCCGGAGATCACCCGCTTCCTCGTCGAGCGCGGCGTGCAGGTTTACCAGATCACCCCAGAGCGCCTGTCTCTCGAAGAGCTGTTCATCGAGACGGTCGGAAAGGATGCCGGGCTGTGAGAGCGACGTTTATCCTGGCTAGAATGACCTTTCGCGAGGCGCTGCGGCGCAAGATCGTGCTCACCGCGCTCCTCCTCGGGATTTGCTTCCTGGTGATCTACTCCATCGGGGTCCACATGATCATCGGGAATATCCACTCGCTGGCCCAAAACAACGCGGGCGGCAACCCGCAGGCGACCGGGATCGTCAGCAGTGAGGGGGTCAACTTCTTGACCCTCGCCGGCCTGTACGCGGTCGCGTTCCTCTCCATCGCCATGGGGGCGCTCCTGGGCGCGGATACCATGGCCGGGGAGATCAACAGCGGGACGATCCAATCGATCGTCACGAAGCCGATCCACCGCCGGGATGTCGTGCTGGGAAAATGGCTCGGGTTCGCGGTGCTGCTGGCGCTATATTCCATCCTGATGTCCGGGGGGACGGTGGTGAGCATGTTTACCCAGTCCGGGGTCTTTCCCCCGCACGTGATCCTCGGCATCCTGCTGGTCTATTCGGAGAGCCTGCTGATCATGACGGTCTCGCTCACCTGCTCGAGCGTCTTCTCGGCCCTGGCGACGGGCGGGATCGTTTTCGGGCTGTACGGCCTGGCGTTTATCGGCGGCTGGGTGGAGCAGTTCGGCTCGCTCGTCCAGAACCAGACGGCCGTGGATGTCGGGATCGTCACCAGCCTGATCATCCCCAGCGAAGCGCTGTGGCGCAGGGCGGCGTACGAGATGCAGTCCCCGCTTTCGGGAATCCTGGGTATCTCTCCATTTGGGACGATCTCCGTCCCCAGCCCGCTGATGATCGCCTACGCCGGGGTCTACCTGCTGGGCTCGCTGTACCTGGCGGTAAGGCTGTTCGAGAAACGGGATTTGTGAGGGGGATAGAGATCGGGAGATTGGGCAATCAGGCGATCAGGCGGCCTGATTGCCCAATTATTTTTATTTTTCATCAACCCCACTCCCTAATCCCCCGATCCCCACCCCCGGTTCACGAACCATAATTCACCCTTCCCTATCCACTTTCCCCAAATCACTTTCCCCTCAAGTCATATGACCCGCAGGTGACCAACCGGACTGGTGGATATGACCCTGCGGCTGGTATTCTGGTTTCAGAAGGATCGATTTGAGAACAGAGGAAAAAATGGAACCAGAAGCGATCGTTGTCCGCGACCTGCAAAAATCCTACGGGGCTCGCCCCGCGGTGAACGGAATTTCCCTTTCGATCGCGCGTGGGGAGGTGTTTGGCCTGCTGGGACCCAACGGCGCGGGAAAATCAACCATCCTTTCGATGCTCGCCGGGCTGGTGGAACCCACCTCCGGCGAAATCTCAGTTTTCGGCG
Organism: Chloroflexota bacterium; assembly: GCA_021796375.1. Lineage (GTDB taxonomy): Bacteria > Chloroflexota > Anaerolineae > Anaerolineales > Anaerolineaceae > JAJYJF01. The sequence goes on from JAJYJF010000141.1 coordinate 5,427, forward strand.
TGAACCCGGGCCGGAACCGGGCAGCCATTCAGGCCCGCCTCGGTCTGGTCCCCCAGGACCTGGCCCTGTACCCGACCCTTTCCGCGCGCGACAACCTGGTCTTCTTCGCCCGGATCTATGGGCTGCGCGGGAAGCGCCTCCGCGAGCGGGTCGATGCCGTCCTTGAAATGGTGCAGCTCGCAGATCGGGCGGATGATCCGGTGAACACGTACTCGGGCGGGATGAAGCGCAGGATCAACCTGGCCGCCGGCCTGCTCCACCAGCCGGACATCCTCTTTTTAGACGAGCCCACCGTGGGGGTGGATCCGCAGAGCCGCAACGCTATTTTCGAGAGCATCCATGCGCTCAACCGCGCGGGCATCACCCTCCTGTACACGACCCATTACATGGAGGAAGCCCAGCGGCTCTGCCACCGCGTGGCGATCATCGACCACGGGCAGATCGTCGCCCTGGATACGCCGGCCAACCTGATCCGCCAGGTGGGGGAAGGGATCTTGCGCCTCGAGATCGCGGACGGGCTGGTCGGCGCTGTGAAGGAAAGGGCAGAGCAGCTGCCCACGGTTCATTCGGTCACCTGCCGCGACCACCAGCTGGATATCCGGGTCAGGGACGCGCAGAATGCGCTGGTCGGGGTGCTGGGTGTCGCCAGCCAACTGAATGCGAAGATTTCAGGTTTGCAGATCTTCGAGCCGAGCCTTGAAACGGTCTTTCTCTCCCTGACCGGGAAGTATTTGCGCGACGAATAAGGGAATGGTGAACCGTGAAGGCTGATTCGCCAGTGCGAATGACCCAATTTGCAAATCGCTAATCACCAATCCCTTTTTTCACGAACAAGGATACTGGCATGTTCCACCAAATTCTTGCTATGACCGTGAAGGAAATCAAAGTCCTGCTCCACAACCGCGGGGCGATCACCGGGCTCTTTCTCCTGCCCATGGCGTTTATCCTGGTGATGACGC
>JAJYJF010000142.1 GCA_021796375.1 Chloroflexota bacterium
CCGACCTCATCCTGTCTCTCCGCTTCCGTGTCGAAGAACTGCGGCGGCCCCAGGTAGCGCTCGACCATCGCCGGGCCCAGCCGGGACGGATAATGCTTCTTCTCGGATTTCAAGCGCGCCACCTTGCGGAAGAGGCGTCCGATCTCGCGCTCCAAGTTGCGGACGCCGGCTTCGTAGGTATATTCACGGATCAGCCGGCGCAGGGTGTCGTCCTGCAGCACCACCTCTCTCTCGTCCAGCCCGCTTTCCTCTTCCTGGCGCGGGACCAGGAAGCGGTGCGCAATTTCGATCTTCTCTTCCTCAATATAGCCGGCAAAATCGATGACCTCCATGCGGTCGATCAGCGCCGGCGGGATGTTCCCGAGCGAGTTAGCGGTGGTGATAAACATCACCCGCGACAGGTCATACGGCAGCTCGAGGTAATGGTCTGAAAATGCGTGGTTCTGCTCCGGGTCGAGCACCTCGAGGAGCGCCGCCGCCGGGTCGCCGCGGAAATCGGCGCCCAGTTTATCGATCTCATCCAGCATGAACAGGGGGTTCACAGTCCCCGCCCGCCGCATGGTCTGGAGGATCCGCCCCGGCAGGGCGCCGATGTAGGTTCGCCGGTGCCCGCGGATTTCGGCTTCATCGCGCACGCCGCCGAGCGAAAGCCTGACGAATTTTCTCCCCAGGGCTTCGGCGATCGAGCGTCCCAGAGATGTTTTGCCCGTTCCTGGAGGGCCGACAAAGCACAGGATGGGCTGGCGCGATCGGCGCGGGTTGAGGCTGCGAACGGCGATATATTCCAGGATGCGGTCCTTGGCTCTCCCCAGCCCGTAATGGAAGTGGTCCAGGACCTGAGCCGCGTGCTTGACGTCCAGGTTATCCTCGGTGGCCTGGCTCCAGGGGAGATCGAGGATCCAATCGATGTAAGTCCTGATAATCCCCACCTCGGGCGCCAGCGCGGGCATCTGCGCCAGCCGGTCGATCTCCTTCACCGCGGCTGCCCGCACCTCGGTTGGCAGCTCCATTTTCTCGACCTTCGCGCGCAGATCGGCGATTTCCTGGGACCAGACATCCCCTTCACCCAGCTCGGTCTGGATGGCCTTCATCTGCTCGCGCAGGTAGAACTCCCGCTGCGACCGGTCGACCTCGCTCTGGACCCGGTTTTGGATCTCGTCTTCAAGCTGGAGGACGTCCAGCTCCTGCGCGAGCAGCCGGTTGACCCGCTTCAGCCGCTCCTGCGGATCTGGAAGCAGCAGCAGTGAAGCGCGCTCTTTAAGCGGCAGCGAGATCGCGGTGGCGGTCATATCCGCCAGCCAGCCCGGCTCGGTGATGTTGATCGAGAACAGGTGGGCTTCGTCCGGCAGGCTGCGGTCTAGCTGGATGCAGCGCTCGAACAGGTCGCGCGTCGTGCGCATCAGCGCATCCGTATTGCGGTCGACGTCGGTGGGCTCTTCCAGCGGCCGGGCCCGAACGCTGTAAAACGGCTCTTTCTGGGTGAACTCGATCACCTCAACCCGCCGCCGCCCCTGGACGAGCGCCGAGGAGTTGCCGTCCGGCATGCTCAGCAGCCGCCCAACCGCCATCTCCACCCCAATGGGCAGGAAATCTCCCGGTTCAGGGTCGTCGATTTCGGGGTCCCGCTGGGTGAGGGCGATGACCGTCTGGACGTTCCCCTGCGCGTGCTGGATGGCCAGCAGATTTGACCCGGGGACGATAAATACCGGCGAGACCATGCGCGGAAAAACGACCAGGTCGCGAAAAATCAGCACCGGGCACTGAATCAGCCCATCTTTGTCCGGGTCTGTATTCGGAATGCGGTAAAGCTCTTCTGTGCGCTGGTGGAGGGTGCTGGTATACTCCTCGTCCTCATCCTGGCGTCCAGTCCAATCGTCACCTTTCATCTTTCAATCCTCTCCATAAACCGGGGAAAATCATCGCGGCTCGGGAACTTCCGCCTAAGCCTTCGTCCCCGGGTGGCTCTCGGGAAAGCGCTCTTGCCAGGCCCAGTGAACACCCGCAGCGATAAACAGGCTGCCTGTTGCCAGCAAAACGCAGCGATCCCCCGCCTCTTCAAGACCCGCTCCCAGCGCGGCTTCGACGGGCGTGACCGCCCGGGCTGGCAGCCCAAACTGGTGAACCAACGAAACGATCTTCTCCGCGTTCATCGCCCGCGGGTGGATCGATTGGGTGGCAATCACTTTGCTGACCCGCGGCAGGAGTGCGCTCAGTATTCCCGGCACGTCTTTATCTTCCGAGACCCCAAAGATCAGGATAACCTGCAGCCCCGGAAAGTAATCGTCGAGGGTAATGCGGAGCTTCTGCGCGGAATCGGCGTTGTGCGCTGAATCGATGACCACCGGAGGGTCTCGCCGCAGGACCTCAAACCTCGCCGGCCAGCGCACCTTCCGCATGCCCTCGAGGACGGCCTCCGGCTTCATCGCCAGCCCTTGCTCCCGGGCGACCTGGAGGGCGGCATAGGCGGTAGCTGCGTTTTCAACCTGGTGAAACCCCAGCAGGGGGATGTTCAGGTGAAGGGGCTTCCAGCCGGGTTCTCCGCAGCCCTCGATAAAGTCATTCACTTTTTCCTGGTCTTTCGCCTCCCAGACGAACAGCGTTTGCCCGTCCAGGGAATGACTGACCGGTCCGAAGAGCATGTCCCGCCCGACCAGGCACAGCGGCGAGTTTCTTTCCCGGGCGGTTTTTTCCAAAACCTCCAGCGCTTCCGGTTTTTGGGGAGCGGAAACGACCGGTTTCCCTGGTTTGATGATCCCCGCTTTTTCGGTCGCGATCTGCGCCAGCGTGTCTCCGAGGACGTTCATGTGGTCGTAAGAGAGCGCCGTGATCACCGAGACCAGCGGGTCGATGACGTTCGTAGCGTCCAGCCTGCCGCCCAGCCCGACCTCAACCACGGTGACCTCAACCCGGTTGCGGGCGAACCATAAAAACCCGAGCGCCGTGGTGATCTCGAAGGTTGTCAGGCTCTCGATCGCCGCGACGTGCGGCTTGACCTCATCGACCAGCTCGATAAAAGCCTCATGCGGGATCGGTTCCCCGTTCACCTGGATCCGCTCGCAGTAATCCTGCAGGTGCGGCGAGGTGTACAACCCAACCCTGTAGCCCGAAGACTGGAGGACGGATGCGCACAGCGCAGAGACCGAGCCTTTGCCTTTGGTTCCGGCTACGTGCAGGATGGGGTAGCCGCGGTCCGGAGCGCCCAGGCGATCGAGCAGCTCCCGCATCCGCCCCAGATCAAACTTATCGGGTGCGAACTGAAAACCTCGGGTGAGGCTGTAGTCGACGTAGCTGTAAAGGTAGTCGAGAGCAGCCTGATAGCGCTGATCATCTTCCATAATATCCTGCACCAGGGCAAGATTGTACCCGCCGGGGAGACTTAATGCAAGGGCGCTGCCGCCGACCCGGCTGCGGGCCAGGGATGCCATAGGCTCCATTGATGTTAGGGTTTCTGCGCATTGACGTCCCCGGATGCATCTGGTAGAGTTGGGAGGGCTTCTGCGGGTCTATCAAATGGCTGCCGGTCTTCTCACCCTGCATTTCCTGATCCCTGGCTGCACCTCTTTGAAAGAGAAACGGAGCCGGATTAAACCCGTGCTTGCCAGGCTGCGCCGCGAGTACAACATCTCCATCGCCGAGGTGGATCTCCTCGACCGCTGGCAGGAGGACGTGATCGCCTGCAGCATGGTCAGCAACGATCCAAACCACGTGCGCAGCAGCCTCGACCAGCTGGTCCATTTCATCGAAACCCATTTCCGGGATCTGGAGCTGCTCGATCACCGCATTGAGCTGCTCTAATTGGACAGCGTTTGAAGAGACCAGCGATCCTCGCATGGAGAGCAGGAGAAAAGATTGAGATCCAGCCGCGAAATTGAGGCGCTGCTCGAGCGCACCCTCCTCACGGTTCAAAAACCCGGACGGTATGCCGGCGGCGAGCTGAACCAGGTGGTTAAGCCCTGGGATACAACCCGCACGCACGTTGCGCTGGTCTTTCCGGATATCTACGATATCGGGCTGCCTAACCTTGGACTGGCGATCCTGTACGACGCGCTCAACAAGCGCCCGGATGCGCTCGCCGAGCGGGCATATGCCCCCTGGCTCGACATGGAAGCCGTCATGCGCCGGGAAGGCATCCCGCTTTTTTCGCTCGAGAGCAAGCACGCCCTGGCAGCGTTCGATATTATCGGGATCTCGATTCCCTACGAGACGCTGCATACGAACGTTCTCAACCTCCTTGACCTGGCGCAAATCCCGCAGCTCAGCCGCGAGCGAACCACCGCTCACCCGCTGGTGATCGCCGGCGGGCATTCCGCTTTCAACCCGGAGCCCATGGCGGAGTTTATCGATGCCTTTGTGGTTGGGGAGGGAGAAGAGGTCATCCACGAGATCGTGGACGCGTACCAGGCCTGGAAGGCGGTCGCGGCGCCGCGCAAAGACCTGCTGATGGCGCTGAGCAGGATCCCCGGGGTGTACGTTCCCAGCTTTTACCGGGTCGATTATGCTGCGGATGGGACGATCGCCGAAATTTCTGCTCAGGAGCCGGGCATCCCCCAAAAAGTTTTGAAGCGGGTGGTCGCCGAGCTGCCGCCCCCGGTGACGGATTTCATCGTCCCCTCGATCGATATCGTGCATAACCGGGTGGCGGTTGAAATCATGCGCGGCTGCACGCGGGGATGCCGTTTCTGCCAGGCCGGGATGATCAATCGCCCGGTGCGCGAGAGGCCGCCCGAAGAGGTCGCCGCCGCGGTGGGAGCGGCTCTCAAAAAGACCGGCTACGAGGAAATCGCCCTGCTTTCGCTGAGCTCGTCTGACTATACGCAAATCTCCAGCCTGGTGGATTCGATCGCTGCTCAACTCGCCGGCAGGCATCTCACGATCTCCCTGCCTTCATTGAGGATCGATTCTTTTTCTGCCGAGCTCATGGACCGGTTGAAAGATTCCCGGCCGGGCGGCGGGTTTACCCTCGCCCCCGAGGCGGCCACCGAGCGCATGCGCGGGATTATCAATAAAACCGTGACCAACGACCAGTTGATGGACACGGCCCGGGCGGTTTTCCAGCACGGTTGGACGACCTTGAAGCTTTACTTCATGATCGGGCACCCATCCGAAACCCTGGACGACGTGCAGGCGATCGCGGACCTATGCAGGGCGGTTTTAAAAGAGGGCCGTCGAATCGCAGGCGGGCGGGTAAAGCTGCACGCCGGCGTTTCCACGTTCATCCCCAAGCCGCATACGCCCTTCCAGTGGGTTGCCTGTGACAGCCTGGACAAGATCCACGAAAAACAGGCACTGCTGATGCGCGAGCTCCGCAGCCCGGGGATTAAGCTCAGTTGGACCGAGCCCGAAGCCACCCTGCTGGAAGCCTGGCTTTCGCGCGGGGACCGCCGCCTGGGAGCGGTCATCCACCGCGCGTGGCAGCTGGGGGCGAAATTCGACGCCTGGCAGGACCAGTATCGCTACGATCTGTGGGTCCAGGCGTTCGAAGACTGCGGTTTGGAGCCCGATTTTTACACCCGCTCCCGCGGGCGGGATGAAATCCTCCCCTGGGATAGGATCGATTCGGGCCTGCGCAAAAAATTCCTGCTCGCCGAGCTCGAGAAAAGCCTGGCCGCGCAAACCCGGGGAGATTGCCGCGAGGACTGCGCCGCATGCGGCATCCTGCCCGCTTTCAACGACCTCCGCGCGGCGGTGCCCGGGAAAGCCTGGATGTGCCCCGAGGTAAGGCCAAAGCGGGGGTCTGCCCGCGTGAAAGAATCCACCGGATGATAGCCTATGCGCATACGGATTAACTACGCCAAGGAAGCTCCCCTTCGCTATACCGGCGCCCTGGACGTGCAGCGCCTCTGGGAGCGCGCGCTGCGCCGCGCGGGACTGCCGCTCGCCTATTCGCAGGGCTTCCACCCGCAGCCGCGCATCAACCAGGCCAGCCCGCTCCCTTTAGGCTTTACCAGCCGGTCTGAGCTGATCGATGTCTGGATTGAGGGGAGCCTGCCCGTCGAAGAAATCCAGGCTGCGCTGGGGATGGCTCTTCCCCCCGGGATCGAGCTTCACGGAATCTCACCGGTCGATGAGGCCAGCCCGTCCATCCAGGCCCTTCCCGGCACGGCTGTATACCAGGTCCATTTTTTAGAGGGCATCCATACCCCGGACCTGCAAGCCCGGGTGGACCGCGTTCTGGGCGCGGAAAGCCTGCCGCGCCGCCGCAGGGAGAAGACCTACGATTTGCGCCCCCTCATCCTGGGGATGCACTGCGCGAGCCCGGTGGATGAGGCTGGCCCGATCCTCTGGATGGAGCTCTCCGCGAAGCCTTCCGCCACCGGGCGCCCTGACGAGGTTCTCGAAGAAATGGGCAT
>JAJYJF010000143.1 GCA_021796375.1 Chloroflexota bacterium
GCTCATCCCCTTCCTCGAGCACGACGATGCGAACCGGGCCCTGATGGGTTCCAACATGCAGGCGCAAGCTGTCCCGCTGGTCAATCCGGATGTGCCGCTGATTTCAACGGGCATGGAGTACCACGCGGCGCTGGACTCTGGCCAGGTGGTGATTGCCGACGAGGACGGCGAGGTTATCTCGGTTACCGGGAAGCAGGTGGTGGTGCGCAACAGCGAGGGCGGCACCCGGGTTTACAACCTGCGCAAGTACCAGCGCTCGAATCAGAGCACCTGCATCGACCAGCGCCCGGCGGTGGTGAAAGGCCAGCGCGTCCACCGCGGCGATATTGTCGCCGATTCGTCCTCCACATCGGGAGGCGAGCTGGCCCTCGGCCAGAACGTGGTGGTGGCCTTCGTTTCCTGGGAAGGCGGCAACTTCGAAGATGCGATCCTGATCTCCGAGAAGCTCGTCCAGGACGACCGCTTCACCTCGGTGCACATCGAGAAATATGAGGTTGAAGCGCGCGATACGAAGCTAGGCCCCGAGGAAATCACGCGCGACATCCCCAATGTCGGCGAAGACGCCATCAAAGACCTGGACGATCACGGAATCATCCGCATCGGCGCCGAGGTCGGCCCGAACGATATCCTGGTCGGCAAGATTACCCCCAAAGGTGAAAAAGAGCTGACCCCGGAAGAGCGCCTGCTGAGAGCGATCTTCGGCGAGAAATCGCGGGACGTGAAAGATACCTCGCTGCGCATGCCCCACGGCGAGCGCGGCAAGGTGGTAGACGTCAAAGTATTTACCCGGGAAGACAACGCCGACCTGGCGGCCGGCGTGGACATGATGGTCCGCGTTTCGGTTGCCCAGCGCCGCAAGATCACCGCCGGCGATAAGATGGCCGGCCGGCATGGGAACAAAGGCGTGGTCTCCAAGGTTGTGCCGATCGAAGATATGCCTTTCCTCGAGGACGGAACCCCGGTGGATATCATTCTGAACCCGCTGGGCGTCCCGGGCCGCATGAACATCGGCCAGGTGCTGGAAACTCACCTGGGTTGGGCGGCGCAGAGGCTCGGGTTCCGCGCGATGACCCCGGTATTTGACGGGGCCAACGAATCGGAGATCGAAGCCGAGCTGGCGCGCGCATGGCTCGTCGACCAGTCCTGGCGCGAGATCGGCGACACCGCCTGGGAGTGGATCCGCGAACAGGAAGAGTACACCCCGGAATCGATTCAGGATGAAAACGAAGTCCGCCTGCTGTACCTCGAGCAGTGGCTGGGCGAAAAGGGTTACGACATTTACCAGGTCGGCTCCGATCCAAGCTACGCCCGCCGGGCAACCGCGCGGGAATGGCTGCGCGACCACGGCTACGAGCCAGACGAAGTGCTGGCAATGGATAACACCGAGATTCCCTCGCGCCACTACGCATCTCAGGATCAGAACGCTGTAGAAGTTTGCCTGAAGATGTGGCTGCACGTGCAGGAACAGGACACCGAGGGACTGAGCGGGCCGGAAATCGTGGAAAGAGCGCATGCTTTCACCCGCGATTCAGGCATCCCGCTGCCGATCCTCGGCAAGCAGATCCTGCGGGACGGCAAAACCGGGGATCCCTACGACCAGCCGGTGACGGTCGGCGTGATGACGATGCTCAAGCTGCACCACCTGGTCGAAGATAAAGTCCACGCCCGCTCGACCGGGCCGTACAGCCTGGTCACCCAGCAGCCGTTGGGTGGGAAGGCGCAGTTTGGCGGCCAGCGCTTCGGCGAGATGGAAGTGTGGGCGCTCGAGGCTTACGGCGCCGCGTATACCTTGCAGGAGATGCTCACCGTCAAGTCGGATGACGTACAGGGCCGGGTCAATACGTATGAGGCGATCGTGAAAGGTGAGCCGATCGAGGAACCAAGCATCCCGGCATCCTTCCGGGTGCTGGTCAAAGAGCTGCAAAGCCTGGGGCTTGCGGTCGAAGCGGTAATGGATAACGGCGAGGTGATTCGCTTCGGGAAAGATGAAGAGCGTGTCCGCCCGCCCAAGATGGAAACTGGGCTGCTGGGGCTGGGTGAAGCCATGCCCGAGCTTTAACAAGCCGGCCAGGATTTGAATTGAACCAGGAAGCGGGGCCGGAGGCTGAAAGACCTGAGGCTCGGCCCCGCTTCTACCTTACCCAACAAGCCTCAGCCAGGCAAAGCTGGAGACGGCGGGGATCAAGCTTGACGCACTCCTGACCCCATGGTAAAATACTCCGCCGTTACCCAGAGTTGGGGCTTATGAGAACCTCATCTCCATGGGAGAGCATTGAAGACAGGTGAGGCCATCATCGTGATCGATGGCCTTGCTTATTGAGAAAAACAGTGTAATCGCAAACTGGCAAAGCGCATCCCGAGCGCGGCGCCGCAGGAAACCGTCCGGAGGCAAAAGGTGCCCACAATTAATCAACTGCTTCGAAAAGGCCGACAGTCCAAACGCGTGAAGAGCAAGGCTCCTGCGCTGCTGTACACCCTGAACACCATGAAACAGCGCCGGATCCGCCAGGCTGACGGCGCGCCGCAGAAACGCGGGGTTTGCACGGTCGTCCGCACGATGACCCCGAAAAAACCAAATTCCGCGCTGCGCAAGATCGCACGCGTGCGCCTGACGAACGGCATCGAGGTGACGGCTTACATCCCTGGCGAGGGCCATCAGCTGCAGGAGCACTCCGTAGTGCTGGTCCGCGGCGGGCGTGTAAAGGACCTGCCGGGCGTGCGCTACCACATTGTCCGTGGCACCCTGGATACCACCGGGGTTGCCAAGCGCCAGCAAGGCCGATCCAAATACGGCGCCAAGAAGCCCAAGTAAATATTTATGGTGAGAAAGCCGGTCGCGTGATCTTAGCCGGCTTCTTTTACGTCATCTGATGGAGAGAATGAATGTCGAGACGCGCTAAACCCGAAAGACGAGAACCCATTCCGGACGTACGCTACCAGAATCTGTACGTTCAGGAGTTCATTCACAGAATGATGCGCCGGGGAAAGAAATCCGTTGCCCAGCGGTTAATGTACGAATCGCTGGAAATGATCGGCGAGCGCTCTGGGAAGAATCCGGTCGAGGTTTTTGAGCTGGCCATGAAAAATGTCGGGCCAATCATGGAAGTCCGCCCGCGGCGGGTCGGCGGCGCCACGTACCAGGTGCCGATGGAAGTCCCCAGCTCCCGCCGGGCAACCCTGGCCATGCGCTGGATCATCGATGCCGCCAAAGTCCGCTCCGGAAAATCTTTCCCGGAAAAGCTGGCGGGGGAACTCCTGGACGCCTCGAACAACCTCGGATCAGCAGTTCGCAAGCGTGAAGAGACGCACAAGATGGCAGAAGCCAACCGGGCTTTCTCCCATTATCGGATGTAGCAACATTCTTTTTGTTCTGGTTCTTTGCAGTTAGGAAGTGTAATGCCACGGACTCTCCCGCTAGACCGATACCGGAACATCGGTATCATAGCTCACATAGACGCCGGTAAAACGACCACCACCGAGCGTATCCTTTTCTATACTGGTAAGACCTACCGCCTGGGATCCGTCGATGAGGGAACGACCGTCACCGACTGGATGGTGCAGGAACGCGAACGGGGGATCACGATCGTCTCGGCAGCGGTTTCAGCGGAGTGGAAGGGTTATCAGATCAACGTTATCGACACCCCCGGCCATATCGATTTCACGGCCGAAGTCCAGCGCTCGCTGCGGGTGCTGGACGGCGGGGTAGTCGTTTTTGATGCCGTTCAGGGGGTTGAGCCGCAAAGCGAGACCGTCTGGCGGCAGGCCGACCGGTACAACGTTCCCCGAATTTGTTTCGTCAATAAGATGGACCGGGTGGGCGCATCCTACGAGCGGACGATCGAGACGATTCGCCAGCGGCTGGGCGCCAATGCGATCGCGATGCAGATCCCGATCGGCAGCGAATCTTCCTTCAGCGGCGTCATCGACCTGCTGGAGCAGAAAGCGATCTACTGGGAAGACGAGCTCGGCAAAAACGAGACCTACGCGGAAATTCCCGCCGACCATGCGGAGGCTGCGCGGGAAGCGCGCGCCAAGCTGGTCGAGCACATCGCCGAGATGAAAGATGAGCTCATCATCAAATATCTCGAGGGCGAGGAAATCACGGTCGAGGAACTGAAAGGGGCGCTGCGCGAAGCAGTGCTGGCGAATTCTGCCACGCCGGTCTTCTGCGGAAGCTCGCTGCGCAACAAGGGGGTCCAGCCGGTGCTGGATGCGGTGATCGATTATCTTCCTTCGCCGGCGGATATCCTGCCCGTGCACGGGATCGATCCCACGAATGACAGCGAGGTCGAGCGCCCCGCTCAAGACGACGCCCCGCTGAGCGCGCTGGTATTCAAGATTGTGACCGATCCGTATGTCGGCCGCCTGGCTTACTTCCGGGTTTACTCCGGCAAGCTGGCGCAGGGCGACATGCTGTATAACTCGGTCAAAGGCCGGAAGGAACGCATCGGCCGCCTGATCCGGATGTATGCCGACCGCCGCGAAGACATCAGCGAGGTCTACGCGGGGGATATCGCCGCCGTCCTGGGTTTGAAAGAATCCTTTACCGGCGATACCCTGTGCGATCCGGCTCACCCGGTCGTCCTCGAGGCGATCACCTTCCCCGAGCCCGTGATCTCGGTGGCCATCGAGCCGAAAACAACCGCCGACCAGGATAAGATGGGCGAGGCCCTGCGCAAGCTTTCGGAGGAAGATCCCACATTCCGGGTGCACACCGACGAAAATACTGCCCAGACGATCATCTCCGGGATGGGCGAGCTGCACCTCGACGTGCTGGTAGACCGCATGCTGCGCGAATTCCGGGTGCAGGCCAACGTGGGGAAACCGCGGGTATCCTACCGCGAGACGATCACCCGGGACGTCCCCAAGGTCAACTACAAATACGTCAAGCAGACCGGCGGCCACGGCCAGTACGGCCATGTGGTCCTCCGCCTGGAGCCGCTCGAACGCGGGAACGGGATCGTTTTTGAGGATAAGATTATCGGCGGGTCCATCCCGAAAGAGTACATCCCGGCGGTAGAAAAGGGCGTGCGCGAGGCTTCCGAGAGCGGCGTGCTGGCGGGGTACCCGATCACAGACGTCAAGGTCTCTCTGATCGACGGCTCCTACCACGAGGTCGACTCGAGCGAAATGGCCTTCAAGATGGCCGGGATTTTCGGTTTCAAAGAAGGGGTCCAGCAGGGCGCGCCGGTACTGCTGGAGCCGATCATGAAGGTAGAAGTTGTAGCGCCAGAAGAGTTCCTGGGCGAGATCCTGGGGCAGGTAAATGCCCGCCGGGGAGTGATCCAGGGAATGGAAGCCCGCCAGGGGAACGCCCAGGCCGTGCGCGCTCTGGTGCCGCTCGCAGAAATGTCCGGTTATGCCACCGAGCTGCGATCCGCAACTCAAGGCCGGGGTGTCCATTCGATGGAGTTTGACCATTACGCTCCTGTGTCCGAGACGGTGGCGCAAAAGATCATGAACACCTAACAGACCGCATCCATTTTTCGGAGATCCGCATTAAAGGAGACAGAGAACTTATGGCCAAGCAGAAATTTGATCGGTCGAAGCCGCACCTGAACGTGGGGACGATGGGGCACATTGACCACGGGAAGACCACGCTGACGGCAGCCATCACCAAGGTTTGCCAGCTGCAGGGATTGGCCGAGTACCGGGCATACGATCAAATCGACAATGCGCCCGAGGAGAAAGCCCGCGGGATCACCATCAACATTGCGCACGTGGAATACCAGACGGCCAAGCGGCACTACGCGCACGTGGACATGCCGGGTCACCGCGACTACATCAAGAACATGATCACCGGGGCGGCGCAGGTGGATGGGGCCATTCTGGTGGTGGCGGCGCCCGACGGGCCGATGCCGCAGACGACCGAGCATGTGCTGCTGGCCCACCAGGTGGAAGTGCCCTCGATCGTGGTGTACCTCAACAAGGTAGACCAGATGGACGATCCAGAGCTGCTGGAGCTGGTGGAGATGGAGCTGCGCGAGATGCTGACCGCCCACGGCTACCCGGGCGACACCATTCCGATCGTGCGCGGCTCGGCGCTCAAAGCCCTGGAGAGCACCTCCACCGACCCGAATGCGCCCGAGTACGCCTCCATCCGCGAGCTGCTGCGGGTGGTTGACGAGTACATTCCCGAGCCGCAGCGGGCGCTGGACAAGCCGTTCATGATGCCCATCGAGGACGTCTTCTCGATCAAGGGGCGCGGGACGGTGGTGACCGGGCGCATCGAGCGCGGCAAGATCAAGGTAGGCGATCCGGTGGAGATCGTGGGGCTGCGGGAGAAGAGCCTGACCAGCGTGGTGACCGGGACGGAGATGTTCCACA
>JAJYJF010000144.1 GCA_021796375.1 Chloroflexota bacterium
TCGTCTCCCGGGTGTCGATCTCGTAGGCCCACAGGTTGGGCACGCCGTTCACCGGGGTTGGCTTGCCAAACACATCCTGGTCCAGTAGACCGCTCAGGCTGTGAACCGGGTTGGTCGAGGCCAGCATGACGCGTTTTCCTCTGCCCGCCAGCGCGACCGCCGCGCTGCCGGCCAGGACCGTCTTCCCCACCCCGCCTTTGCCGCCAAAGAAGAGAAAGCTCAGCGTGGGGCAATCCTTTAAATATGCATTGAGAGAGGTTTCGATCTGGTTCATCATGATCCATCCTGCCCGTACATGATCCCGGCCAGGCGCTCGATCATCTCCGTGCCGGAGACGTCGCGCTCCAGCTCGGGGACCCGCGCCAGCACCTGGCTGCCGAAGGTCCGGTCGATCTGGGCCAGGTAGCGGTCCTGCATCTGGATGCGGTTGCGCAGGTAGGCCGGGATATCCTGCTGCAAGAGCTCGTGCGGGACCACGCGGTTGACCACGTATCCGGAGACCGGCACGTTGAACTTGGCGAACATCCCGGCGGCCTTCAGGGTATCCAACAGGATCATTTCTTCGGGGATCAGCACGAAGAAGAAGGCGGTCTTTTCGCGGTCGGTCAGGATCCGCGCGGAGGTGTTGATCCGCGAGCGGATGTCCTGCAGCTCGGTGAGGATCTGGTCCTCCTCGGTCTCCTTTTCGCGCTTCATGCGCGAGACCATGCCCTGGTACTCGGCCATCTCTTCCCGCAGGCGGGTGATCTTGGTGATCCACTCGTCATACACCTTGGCCATGCTCAGGTAGTAGAGGGCGTGGCCCAGCGGCACCAGGTCGTAAATGTAGTAGTCGTAATCGCCGCGCACGACCACGTCCACCACCGCGTCGAAGATGGCGCTCTCCTCCATGGCGGGTTCCGCGGATGCCGCCTGGATGTACTGCTCGATCTCCTCCGGGACGCTTTCGAACCCGTACATATCCAATATTTTCTGGCGGATCTCCCCCTGGTACTGCTTGATGTGCTGGTCGGCGTCGATCTCCTGGGCCCACAGGTTCTCCAGGATCTTGACCGGTCCCTTGCCGAAAATGTCGCGCTGGAAGATGTCCGAGAGGCTTGCCTGCGGGTCTACCGAGAAGACCAGGACCTTTTTCCCTTGTGAAGCCAGCCAGTAGGCCGTCGCCGCCGAGAAAGTGGTTTTACCCAGCCCGCCTTTACCGCCAAACATGATGTAGCGGCGCTCGGGGTGCTGCAGGATCGTGGTTTTGAGAGCCGTGTCTATTTTTTCCATTCAGGCGCGTTCCTTTCTAGAACATCGCATCGGAGACGTCTTTTTCGCGCAGCAGCCGGCGCTTCCAGGTGGAGATCTGCGGGACCACGTACGGAAGCAGGCGCAGGCTGTAGTACGGCGGCAGGATCGGGACGCCGATCATGTCGCCCATGGTGATCAGGATGAACAGGTGCTCCATGCTCGCACGCGTGCGCAGGGCGTAGCGGCTCATGTCGTGCGAAGCCATTCCATAAATAATTTCCTGCATGCTGCGCAGGAAGCCCTTCTTTTCTTCTTTGGGTTCTGGTTTTTGATCCATCTTTCATAATCCTTCCAGGTGATAATCCGGCTCATCGGTAAACTCGCGCTCGCGCAGCACCCGGCGCTTCCAGGTCTTGATCTGGGGGACCAGGTAGGGCAGCAGGCGCAGGCTGTAGTACGGCGGGAGGACCGGCACCCCGATCATCTCCCCGACCGTAGCCAGCATGAAGAGGCTCTCGAGGCTGGCGCGCATTTCCATCGCGTGGTTGGCAAACTCCATCCCGAGCATGCCGTACATGAAATCCCGCGCCACCTGGCGGATACCCCTCAACTTCTCCGGCCATTTCAATTGGATTTGCATGTTGAATCCGCTATACTTTCTTTTATGGATCCTAAATATCTGCTTGTGCTCGCCGTGATCGTTGTCCTGGGATGGTTCGCGTTCGGCATCATCTTCAACATTCGACGGGGCGAGGCAATACTGCGCTGGATCCAGAAGGGGCTGCCGCGCATCGGCGAGCGGACCAGCTTCCGCTGGTTGGGTTCCTCCGTAGCCGAGATGGTGATCTCGACGGCCCGAAAGCCTTTCCGCCGCATGGAGACCCTGATCGTCATGACTCCCCGGGACATCCCCTGGATGTGGTTGATCGCTGCCCTCCAGGGCCGCCGCGATACGCTGATTTTCCGCGCCCACCTCCAAACTCCCCCCCTGGTCAACCTGGAGCTGGCCGACCCCGCAGCGTGGACCGGCCGTTTGGCCTTGAAGCAGGGTGCCGAGCGCGGCTGGGAAAGCCAGCCGTACGATGGGCTGACCCTGATGGCCCCGCGCGGGACCCTGGATCTAGCCGCCGCCACCCTCGCCAGGCTGTCTGCGCCCGCTCAGAAGCTGTCGCAGCGTTTCTGGCGGTTCAGCCTCCGGCGGGATGCGCCCCATCTGGAGCTGCACCTGGCCTTCCCCGACCGCCAGAAAGACGCGGATCAGTTCATCGAGGCGCTGCAAGACCTGGCTCGGGCGGTCGGCGAGCCTTCCTTCGTTTCACAAGAAACCTGACGTTTTCCCCTGCACCCATTTAATCGCCTGGCTGGACCTGCGTGGCGGGCGTGGATGCCTCGTGCGCGTAGCGCCGGTATGCCTGGAGGCTGTCCCACCCGATGAACAGGGCCGCCACGAACAGCAGCGCTGAGATCAGGATCATCGCCCAGGCGCCGCCCACCGGGAGCGCGCCCATCCCAGGCTTGATGGCGATGGTCGCATACAGGTTGTAAGCGGTCACCAGGGTGGCGGCCAGGGTCGTCACGTACATGAACAGCGCCGGCCAGAGGGCATACGAGGGGTTGCGGTGCAGCGATTTCAGCCAGACCGTGACGATCAGCAGGGAGAGGGCTGCCATCAGCTGGTTCGAGGCTCCGAACAGCTGCCACAGGTAGACCCAGGTCCCGGTCAGCACCAGCGCCATGGTCAGGATCATCGAGATCAGCGTGGATACGTGCATGTTCCGCAGCAAGGGTGCGGCCTCGCCGCCCCATTCTGAGAGGGTCACGCGCATCACCCGGAAGACGAGCTGTGTGACGGTGAGGACGATCACCATGAAGGCGCCAAAACCCAGCGCGGTGCCGTAGGGCACAAACCCGGATCCGAACACCACGGAGAGCAGGCTGCCGACCCCGGCAGCGAAGCGCGCGGCGCCGCCCCCCACCCCAGCGATCGAGACGGCCACCAGGGAGAGCAGGGCGAGGGTGTTTTCGGCGAACATCGCGCCGCCCCCCACCGGCAGGGCGTCGGTTTCATACTCGAGCTGCCGGGCAGTCCCGACCGAGCCGAACAGGGCGTGCCAGCCGGAGATCGCTCCGCAGGCGATGGTCACAAACAGCATCGGCCACAACGGCTGGAATGCTCCGTTGGCCAGCGGCTGGAAACCGCCGTCTGCTGCCTGGCAGACGTTCGCTGCCACGTTGGCCGGGCTGCAGAAGGCCGGGAGGGCAAACGCCCCCACGGCCGGCTTGAGGAACGGCGCCAGCACCGCCCCGATGGCGCTGAAACCGATGGTGAGCAGCGTTATCCAGAATCCGATGTAGTTCACCGGCTGGGCGAAACGCCAGATCGGCAGCGTTGAAGCCAGGTAAGCAAAGACCAGCAAAAACAGCGCCCATAGCAGGTAGGAGGGCAGGGTGAAGATCTGCCCGGTGGCTTTGTTATACAGGCTGGGGTTGGAGAGGCGCGGGTCTGAGTTGGTCGGGTCGACCACGCTCATCACCGGCTTGCCGCCCGTTATCTGGTTGACTGCATGATCAAAAGCCACGGTTGCGCTGTTGATCGGCCCCACCCAGTTCGTGCCGACGGGCTTGCCCGCCGCATCCAGCTTTGTGGTCGCGCCGAGCGGCCCCAGGATCATCGCCGCCAGGGTGACCCCGACGACCACGACCGTGACAAGGATCAGGTCCAGCTTCCAGCGGTAAAGCATCTGCCCGGCCAGCAGACCCATCAACGCCAGTACCAGGATCCCAAAGGGGACATCCGGGCGGGCGTCCATCAGGGCGGCCATGATGCCCATGAAGGCGCCTGCGACCAGGAGCAGGTAGAAGAAGATAAAGGTGAAGAGGATCACGCGCGTGCGGGGGGCGATCAAGCGGTGGCTGATCGCGCCCAGGCTGTTGCCGTCATTGCGCACGGAGACCATGATCGCGCTGTAGTCGCTCGCCCATCCCATCAGAGAGACCCCGACAACCAGCCACAGCAAGGCCGGCAGCCATCCCCACAGGTTGGCGGCGGTGATCACCCCCACGATCGGGCCGGCTGCCGCGATCGATTTGAAGTGATACCCGAACAATACGTTGCGGTTGGCGGGCATAAAATCCACGCCATCCATGTACATCTTCGCCGGCGTGGCGCGCTTCGAGTTGGTCTGAATGACCATGCGGTCTACCCGGCGCGCATAAAAGTTGTAGGCCAGGTAGATCACCACCGCGCCGATCACGACTATCCAAAGAGTGTTCATCACTAACCTCCGAATACCCCTAAGCAAATACCCATCATGGACGAAAATGGATCTTTGGTTCTAACCTGACCGTTGTCGAACTATCCTGGCCTCCTTCTCCTCCGTGTCACGGCTCCAGCCTGCGCCGGATTTCGGCGTCGGCGAGCGCCAGATCTTTCCCCGAAAAGCGCGCCTTCCCATCGATGATCACCGCGGGATAGCGGTGAACGCCGTACCGCAAGGATCGGATAAAACCCTCGACGGACGCGGCGTCGATCACTTCGATGCAAATTTGATCTGAAAACCGGAGGGAAAGATCTTCAACCCAGGCGGAAAGCTTCTGGTATTCCTCCGCCAGGTCGCCTGGTAAGCTGGCAGCAAGCTGTTCCTGATGGATCTTCGGAAAAGATCCAGTTTCACGCCACACGACTTCGCAATGCAGGCAGTGGTAGAAGGCAGTCGGGGCGTAGGCGATAATCTCAATCGACCCGATAGGTTTAGCCATTCTTCTCACCGCAAATAATTATATACAAAAACTATATGTATAGTAAACAATATTTGCAGGAAATGCGGAAATTAGGGTTTGCACGAGCGGTAGCTCGTGCAAACCCTAATTTCCGCACAATTCGCTGCCAACAAACTGGGATGTGCCCGCAAGGGAAGGAAGAATCTCTGGCGGCCAGATAAAAATAGGATCCGGATTGGTTTTTCAACAACTGGATCCAGTCCCTGATCAAGTGTGTTTCCGCGCCGGATGCATCGATCCGGCGCGTGAGATCGCCTGGTGCGCGGGGCGCGGCCCGCGCCCGGAAGATCAGGAGGGCTGGGCTTCCACGCCCTTTCCGACGTGCAGGTCGTTGTGCATATCGCGGACGCCGTCGACTTTCCCGGTGACCTCCCCCGCCAGATGCTTCTCCACCACGGTAGGCACGTACCCGGAGAGGACCACGTCTCCATCCTTGACGCTGACCCTGATATTGGCGGCCTCCAGATGCTTCTCCTGGCTCAAACCTCTCACGACGTCATCCAGGTTATCCTGATCCGGGCGCGCCTGATTTTCCGGCTGGGCTGGGCTCTCCGCCTGCGCGGTTTCACCTCCGCGGGCGGTGGTGTCCGATCCCCGGTAATCCCCCGCGACTGCAGCCGCAGCGGCCGGCATGACCGCCGCCTGGTCCGGTTCGGCCAAGAGGGGGGCATCCCCCATCTGGACCTGCGCAACCGGGGCGCCGCCCTGCCCGTAGGCTGGAGCAGCGGCCTGCTCGAGGCGCGCAATCTCGCGGTTATTCCGGATCGCGGCTAGGACGGCAAGGACCAGGAGGACTGCGCCGATCAGGATGGGGCTGCCGAGCAGGCTGCCGGATAAATTGGCATACCCCAGGGCCAATGGAAAGGCAATCAGCCAGGCGCCGAGCAGCGCAATGGGGCCATACCCGTGGATGTCGAAGAGAAAGATCTTCCACCGGTTGATGACGAAACCGGTGGAAGATCGCTACAAACAAGGGGTTAATCGGACGGAACGCTGACCGCATCTGCCTCAGCTGGATCGAACACCTTCTTCTTGAGCCAGAAAGCGACGTTGACCAGCCCGATCATGACAGGCACCTCCACCAGCGGGCCGATCACCGCGGTAAAAGCTTGCCCGGATTGGATGGTGAACACTGCCACCGCGACGGCGATGGCCAGCTCGAAGTTGTTGCTGGCCGCGGTGAAGGAGAGCGTGGTGGTCTGCTGGTAATTGGCGCCGATCAGCTTACCCATCATGAAGCTCACCAGGAACATGATCACGAAGTAGCACAAGAGCGGGATGGCGATGCGCACCACATCCAGGG
>JAJYJF010000145.1 GCA_021796375.1 Chloroflexota bacterium
TCGCGGGCGAGCTCGGTTACCCGGTGGTGCTGAAAGTCGCCTCGCCGGAGATCTCCCACAAGTCGGATGTGGGCGGGGTGGCGCTCGACCTGCCGGATCCGGAAGCCGTCGGCGAGGCGTACGATGCCGTGCTCGCGCGGGTGCGCGCCGCCCGGCCCGAGGCTCGCCTGGAGGGGGTGCACGTCCAGCGCATGCTGCCGGCCGGACAGGACGTGATCGCCGGGGTCGTGCGCGATCCCTCCTTCGGCCCGGTGGCGATGTTTGGCTCCGGGGGGGTGGAGGTGGAGGGTTTGAAAGACGTTGCCTTCGGCTTGGCGCCCCTTTACCCGGCGGATCTCGCGCGCATGCTGGGCGGGACCTGGGCGGGCAGGAAGCTCAAGGGCTTCCGCAGCATCCCGGCGGTGGATGAAGGCGCCGCGCAGGATGCGCTGGTCCGTATGGCGCAGCTCGCGGCGGATTTCCCCCAGCTGGCCGAGGTCGAGATCAACCCGCTGCGCGTGCTGCCAGTGGGTCAGGGCGCCTGGGCCGTGGACGTGCGCGGCAAAATCTCTGGTTAATTTCGGCAGGACTGTTTAATTTTGGAAGGGCCGCTTGCGAGCGGCCCCTCCAAAATTACTTTGATCCACCCGGGGCCGCCGCGGTCTCCTGGCGGATCGTATTGGCCGCGTAATCGGTGCGGTAGGAATAGTGCTGGTCCCCGGCGGTGAGGAGGACCCTGAACCCCGGCGTCTCCACCTGGGCGCAGGCTTCATCCGCGGCGGGAAGCCCGAGGCAGGCATCCGGCCAGGTGACCTTCTCGGTGGATGAAACGCGAACGTTCGCCGGGTCGACCTTCAGCGCGGCGGCCAGCTGCTGAACCGCCAGGTTCCCTGCCCGGGCGGCGGCTGCCGGATCGTCTTTTCCGGGTGTCAGGGCTGTCTCCCGGGCAGCGGGCCCGCATTCCCCGCGGAAGAAAGCCCATTCGTCGCATTTCGTGCCGTCCGGCAGGGCGCATCTCCCGGATTGGCTCCCATCCGCGGCGGTAATAATTTCCAGCTTTCCACCGTGGTCGGTGCAGAAAACGGAGGCCGGGTTGGCAATCGCCGCAGCCGGCGCCGGTGGCGCAGCCGTGGGCGTCGCGGGGGCAGCGGCAGGCGCGCAAGCGCCGAGGAGCAGGGCGCACAGGCTGAAAATGGTGAGGGGAACTGGCAGGCGGTCCATTTCTATCTCCTGAAATCATAGAGCGGCGCGGATCTGAAGCCTAGACGTCTGAACCAGAAATCTGGTTCCCGCTCCCAACCTGATCAGGTTTACTTGACACTGCCGATTGAAATCCAGCCCAAAAAGTTGTACAATTCAAGCCTGGTTGGAACCCAACGATCGAAAAGAGAAGGATATGGAAACCGTCCGGCATATTCTGCAAAACAAGGGAAAACAAATCTGGTCCATCCGGCCGGATGCGACCGTTCTGGAAGCTTTACGCTTGATGGATGCAAAAGGTATCGGCGCGCTGGTGGTCATCCAGGATAACCGCCTGGTCGGGATCCTCTCGGAGCGCGACTACGCGCGGAAGGTCATCCTCAAGGGGCGCAGCTCCAAGGATACGCTGGTCCGGGAGATCATGACCGAGCGCGTCGTCACGGTCCACCCGGATCAAACCCTGGATGAGTGCATGGATCTGATGTCTTCCCGGAGCATCCGGCACCTGCCGGTGGTGGAAAACGATCAGGTGGTGGGGGTGATCTCCATCCGGGATGTGATGTCCGCCATCATCCACCGCCAGCGCGAGGACCTGCGCAAGTCGGAGAGGCGCGGCTACGGGGGCTGATCTACCCTTCGGTTCCCAGAGATGATCGATAGGGCGGCGTGCGTGCCGCCCCATTTTTTACCTGCCCAGGAAGAAGATCCAGCCGGCGATGAGCAGCAGGTGGACCGCGGCTGCGGCCGCTGCGGCGAGGGTAAAGCCGCGGCGGCGGATCTTATGCCGGAAGAGGACCATCCCGGCCAGGGATCCCGCGAATCCGCCGGCCCAGATCAACCTACGCAGGACCCGCTCCGGGGTGCGCCAGCGGTGCAGGACCGCGGCGCGCTTATCCCGCCCCCAGGCAGCCAGGGTGAGCAGGTTGATCGCCAGATAGTAAACCCCGATCCATGGAAGCGCTGAGAGGGCCATGCTTTCGCTCGGAAGAAAATCCCGGATTGGAAAGAGGGAATTGTAGCGGATGATCTCCCGGCGGGCAAGGCGCAGAGCCTGCCCGGCCGCGTTCATCGCTATCTTGACGCTTCGAAAACCTCGATGGTAAGATGACCGCATGTACTTGCATGGAAGTAAATGGAGCATGAACCGGCGCAAGCGGAAGGTTCACCCGTTCCGCCTGGCGGTCCTGCTCGTGCTCATTGGCGGGGCGGTCTACGTGAATCAGGTGGTGGTTCCGCAGACCCCGCCGCTTTTCTTGCCGACCCCCACCGCCACCCGCGACCCGGCCTCGTACGTCACCGAAGGCCAGACGATGTTTGCCGAAGGAAAGATCGCCAAGGCGATCCAGGCCTACCAGGAGGCCGTGCGGGCGAAGGGCACGGATATCTCCTCATATATCACCCTGGCGCAGCTGGAGCTGTATAACCACCAGTTCAAAGATTCGCTCAGCGATATCGGGGATGCGCTGCTCCTGAACCCGACGAACAGCACCGCGCTGGCTATCAAGGGCTATGCTCAGTACAACCTGGCCGACTACGCGAACGCGGAGGCGACCCTGAAGCAGGCCATCGATACCGACCCGACCAATGCGCTCCCGCACGCATACTACGCCGAGCTGATCGCCACCGAGATCCAGCAGCTCAACCAGGTACGCCCGCTGGGGATCCAGGAGGCGATCGATGAAGCCCACAAGGCGATCGACCTGGGGCCGAACATCATCGAAACCCACAGGGCTTACGGATACGTCCTCTACGTGACCCAAAACTACCAGCAGGCGATCGAACAGTACCAGGCCGGCATCGCCATCAATAAGAATATCGCTGATCTCTATACCGGCCTGGGGAACTGCTACTTCGCCAAATCGGATACCTACGATCAGGCGATTGAAGCCTACCTGAAAGCCATCCCCCTGAACCCGACCGATCCAGATCCCGATATCTACCTGGCCAGGGTCTACAACCAGGAGGGGCAGTACCCGATGGCGATCCAGTACGCGGAGCTGGCCGTCAAAAACGATCCGACCAACCCGATGCGGTACGGCACGCTGGGTGTCTACCTGCGCCGGAACAAGCAGTACGATCAGGCAATTACCGACCTGCAGCTGGCGGTGAAGGGGGGCACGACCGTGGACGGCCAGGTGGTGAGCGGCGTGCCGCTCTCAAGGGACCCCAACATTTCCCTGTTTTACGCCGCCTACGGGCTCGCCCTTGCCCAGGTCAACCGCTGCACGGAGGCCGCTCCGGTAGCCCAGGCGCTGCTCCAGGCCATGCCCGATGATGAGAATGCCGTTTATAACGCCAATGCGATCCTGGACCAATGCAAGCAGAACCTGGAAGGGACCTTCACCCCGTCGCCCGAGCCGAAGAGCGCAAAAGGGACCTCCACGCCGGCTCCTTGAGGTTTGATTGCCGCGCCAGAGAACGATCTTCCTCAAAACAAAGCCTCGCTCGAGTCCGTACCGGATCCTGGTGTGGATGGGCCTGATCCTGGCCGGGTTCATGACGATCCGCGGCATCACCATCGATCACACCATCCAGCCGTTCTTTTCTCCTACCCCCACGCCGACCCGGACGATGCGCTCCTACCAGCAGGAGGCGGATACCTACTTTAAGATTGGCAACCTGGAGCAAGCCATCGTCTCCTATAAAGAGGTGATCCGCCAGAACCCCGACAGCGTGGATCTTCTCGCCCAGCTGGCCCGCATCGAGGTGTATTCTTCAGCCAGCATGTCAACCGACCAGCAAAAGCTGGACCGGCTCAACCAGGCGCTCCAGTATGCTGACCAGGCGGTCGCGCTCGGCCCGGAGAGCAGCACGGCCCATGCGGTGAGAGCCTTCGTGCTGGATTGGCTTTCCTCCAACAAGCTGCTCACCCCGGTGGACAGCGAGAAAGACCTCGAGGAAGGCGAGAACGAAGCCACGCGAGCCACCCAGCTCGACCCGAACAACGCCGAGGCGCTGGCCTATTCGGCGGAGATCCTGGCCGACCGCCAGCAGTGGATCCGCGCCGAGCAGGTGGTCCAGCAGGCGCTCGACCGCGACCCGAACAGCATGGACGTGCACCGGATTTACGGCTACGTTCTGACCACGCTGGCGCAGTACGAACAGGCGATCACCGAGTACCAGAAAGCCTCGGCAATCAATCCCAACCTGACCTTTCTCTACATCGACATCGGTCAGCTCCAGCGCCTTTTGTGGAGCAAGACCTCGGCCGACGTCGATCCCAAGAAGAAAGACGGCTATTTTACGGATGCGATGCAAAGCTTTCAAAAAGCCGCCAATATCAATAACAATATCAACGTGCAGGACCCGATTCCCTACATGGCGATGGCGCGCTCTCTGGCGCAGCGCGGCGACCTGGGAGATTTCTTCATGTCCCAGCTTTACATGAAGCAAGCCCTCCAGCTGGACCCAACCAACCCGGATACCTACGCCCAGCTGGGGATCATCTACCAGCAGTCGCGGAATTTTGAAGGCGCGATCGAGGCTTTCCAGTGTGCGCTGGATGGGTGCGACGCGCAGACCAGCTGCGACGTCCGGCGGGACTGCTCGACCAATACAACCACCACCGTCAAGTCGATGGAGCTTTCGGATACCACCCTGACTTACTATTATTCCTATGGTTCGGTTCTGGCGGGCATGTCTACACCGGGGAATAACTACTGCTCCCGCGCAAGCAAGATTTTCACCCTGCTGCGGTCCAAATACGGGCGGGACACGAACGTGATGGCGATCGTGCAGGCCGGCGAGAGCATTTGCTCGGCGCCCGCGCCGGCCCAGACGGCTACCCCTCTGACCGGGACGGGGACGCCCCCCACCCAGCCGGCGCCAGCCAGCACGCCGACGCTGCCGGCCCTGCAGCCCTCCCCGACTGGCGCCGGGGGCTGAATAGCGGTTCGTCTTGCCCGGCTGCAGGGCCATCCGGCTCACCCGGGGGGCGCATCGAAGGCCGGGGCGGCATAAAACCGGGGGGGCAAAACATCAGATTTTCGTAAGAATCCATATTTCTCCCTTGACTTCTCATGCAAAGATCGTTAAACTAGGGCAGGTTTAGCACTCAATCTGAAAGAGTGCTAAATTGAAAAGGGAAATTCACACTACCTATCCCGTAGCAGGAGGTCTGTATGGCTGTATCTTTCAAACCCCTCGGAAGCCGCGTCGTGGTTGAACCGATCGAGCAGGATGAGGTCACCGCTGGCGGAATTGTTTTGCCCGAGACCGCAAAAGAAAAGCCCCAGAAGGGCCGGATCCTCTCCGTTGGCCCCGGCGATCGCAACGATAAAGGCGAACGCGTTCCAATGGATGTCGAAAAAGGGGATACCGTGCTGTTCGCGAAATATGCCGGCACCGAAATCAAGGTGGACGGCAAGAAGTTGCTCATCCTGCGGGAGAGCGACCTGCTAGCAATTGTCGACGAAAAATAATCTTTGATCGAGGAGTAAAGTACTATGGCAGCAAAACAACTGGTGTTCGGTGAAGAGGCACGCCGGCGGCTCAAGAGCGGCGTGGATATTGTCGCGAATGCAGTCGCGACCACTCTTGGCCCCAAAGGCCGCAACGTCGCTCTGGACCGCAAGTTCGGCTCCCCCACCGTCACGCATGACGGCGTCACCGTGGCGAAAGAGGTCGAGCTCGAGGATCCCTTTGAAAACATGGGCGCCCAGCTGCTGAAAGAAGCCGCGACCAAAACCAACGATATCGCCGGGGATGGCACCACCACCTCCACCGTGCTGGCTCACGCGATCGTGAGCGAAGGCCTCAAGAACCTGGCCGCCGGCGCGAACCCGATGCTGCTCAAGCAGGGGATCGATGCGGCCGCCAAGGCTGTCGCGAAAAACCTCAGCGACCAGGCCATCGAAGTGACCACCAAGGAAGAGATCGGCAACGTCGCCTCCATTTCCGCCCAGGACCGCAACATCGGCGAGCTGATCGCCGAGGTCATGGATAAAGTCGGCAAAGACGGCGTCATTACCGTCGAAGAATCCAAGGGGCTGGAGTTCGAGACCGAGTACGTCGAAGGCATGCAGTTTGACCGCGGTTACATCTCAGCTTATTTTGTCACCGATGCGGAGCATATGGAAGCCAATATTGCCGATCCATATATCCTCATCTACGACAAGAAGATTTCCGCGGCGACC
>JAJYJF010000146.1 GCA_021796375.1 Chloroflexota bacterium
CAGCTCGTCGCAGTGGGTGATCCTGTCGATGCCCTTGACGCAGTCGTCGATATACATGAAGCTGCGCGTCTGCGTGCCGTCCCCCCAGATCATGATTTCCTTCTGACCGGTGTCTTTGGCCTGAATTACCTTACGGGAGATCGCGGCCGGGGCTTTTTCGCGCCCGCCGTCCCAGGTGCCGTTCGGCCCGTAGACGTTGTGGAAGCGGGCGATGAAGGTTTGCAAGCCGCGCTCCGCCCAATACTCCTGGCAGAACATCTCGGAGATCAGCTTTTCCCAGCCGTAGCCGCGCTCGGCCTTAGCCGGGAAGGCGTCCGATTCCTTCAGCCCGCGGATATTAGGATCCTTCTGCAGGTCGGTGTTGTAAACGCAAGCGGAGGAGGAATAGAAATAGCGTTTTGCGCCGGCCCGGTAGGCGGCTTCGATCAGGTGGGTAGTGATGAGCACGCTGCGCAGGCACTCGACGCGGTAGCGCTCGATAAAGCCCATCCCGCCCATGTCTGCGGCCAGGTTGTATACTTCCGCGGCTCCTTCGACCGCCCGGACGCAGTTCTCTTTCTCGCTCAGGTCGAGGCACAGGGTTTCCACCCCGGGGACGCGCTGGTACCAGTTGGGGAGCGGCTTTTTATCGACGGCGCGGATGCGGGTAAAGCCGAGGTCGTGAAAGTATCGGGCGAGCGATCCACCGATAAATCCACCGCCTCCGGCGATCACGATCAAATCATCGGGGCGAAGACCGCGTGAGGCAGCAAAAGAGTTGTCGTTTGTCATGGTATTCCTGGGTGTGAGGGTCTCAATCGATCAATTCGGATTGGAGGAAGGAGTAAAATCGGTCATTTTCTCCTGGAAAACCCAAGTATAAAACAACTTTGCCAGAAATGGAGGGCCAGATCTGCGCCGGCGGAGGGTTAATTTAGCCGGCCGCGACCCGGATGCTCAAGGAAATGGCTTTTCGAGCGCCCGTGGTGTATAGTTGAGTCAGCTGGACCCCAGATGATCCAGCGCCTGGACCTCAAAATGAAAAACCCACTGATCTTATCCCTCGATATTGGCACCTCATCGGCCAGGGCCCTGCTGTTTACCCCAACGGGAAGCCAGGTCCCGCAGGTTGGCACGCGCCAGGAGTACCAGCCTCAAGCCGGCCAGGACGGCTCGGTCACGCTGGACCCGGATTGGCTGGTTGAAACGGTTTGCAAGCTGGTCGATAATGCGCTTGAGCAGCCCCGCGAATCCCAGGCCGAGATCGCCGGGGTGGCCTGCTCCACATTCGCCACCAGCACCATCGGCCTGGATTCCGGGTGGAAACTGGTTACACCGCTGATGACCTACGCGGACAGCCGCGCCGCCGGGGCTGCCGGGCAGCTCCGCGCGCGCCTGGATGAAGCCGCGGTCCACCAGCGGACGGGCACGCTCTTCCACCCGAGCTACTGGCCGGCGCGGATCGCCTGGCTGGGGGCGACAGACCCGGAGCTGCTCTCCCGGGTCTCGCACTGGATGACGATCGGCGAGTACCTGATCTGGCGCCTTTTCGGCGAGACTGCCGTCAGCAACTCGGCCGCCGCATGGACCGGATTGGAAGATATCCACCGCTGCGATTGGGATGCGCCGTTGCTGGATGCGCTGCCGGTGCGCCGCGACCAGCTTTCCCCGATCGTCAACCGCGACCACGCCTGGCAGGGGCTGCGGCCCGAATACGCGCGCCGCTGGCCGGCGCTGGCGGGGGCGAAGTGGTTCCCGGCGGTCGGGGATGGAACCGCTTCGAACGTTGGCTCGGGGTGTGTCTCGTCGGGGGAGCTGGCGGTCGTCATGGGCACGAGCAGCGCGGTCCGGATCACCCTGGAGAACCCGGTCCCGGAGATCCCGCCGGGGCTGTGGTGCTACCGGATCGACGCGGATCACCCGCTGCTGGGCGGCGCGATGAACGAAGGGGGGGTGATCTATGCGTGGGCGAAAAACCTGCTGCACCTGGATGAAACCGGCGACCTGGACCAGGCCGCGGCGAGCCTCCCCCCGGACGGCCACGGCCTGACCTTTTTACCGCTGCTGGCCGGCGAGCGCTCGCCGGGCTGGCGCGGAGAGGCGCGGGGCGGGCTCTACGGGCTCTCCCTGGCGACCACCCCGCTGCAAGTTCTGCGGGCGGGGATGGAAGCCGTCTGCTACCGGATTGCCCTGATCTACCGGCTGATCCGGAAAGGGCTCCCCGGCGATCCGACCATCATTGCCAGCGGGGGAGGACTGCAGCGCTCGCCAGCCTGGGTTCAAATCCTGGCGGATGTCCTCGGCCAGCCCATCCGCGTCTCCAGCGCCCTGGAACCGACCGCGCGCGGGGGCGCGCTGCTGGCCGCCGAGAGCCTTGGCCTGCTGCGCGGCCTCGAGGCGGCGCCCAGGGAGCTTGGCGCCACCTTCCAGCCGGCCTCCGAGAATTATGAGATTTACCAGCGCGCCATCCAGCGGCAGCAGGAGCTTTACCAGAAGCTCGTCGTCGAGCCCTGGGAATAGAACCGGGGCTCCCTCTTTCCCATTCCTAATTAAAAGTAGAAACAAAGTGGCCGCGATCGCATCCTCCTGCGGGAGAATCGACCGGCCTATTTGTCTAAAGGCTTCGCATCGTGGAGGTGTTTTTTCCCCGGTTTCCTGGTGAGCTTGTCGATTCCTTTTGCGGCCAGGCGGAGAAGGGCCACCAGGGGAGACAGAACCCAGTTGATCAGCCGGGAGAGGTCGTCCATCCCCTGCGCCAGCCAGATCAGCGCCGGGCGAGACTTCTGCAGGAACTTCGAGTGGGCATACAGCAGGGAAAGCACCAGGATGGCGACCGACACCGCGAAGCGCGTCCAATCGTTGATGTTCAGACCGGTCAGGTCTTCCAGGATGAGCTGAATGCCGATGTTCATGACCAGCAGGTACGCGGCAGGCTTCAGCACCGGCTCGCGCAGCACGGCGATGGTGAACAGCCCGGCGGCGAAGCGCATGGCCAGGATCCCGATGGCCACGCCCACCATCACCACCCACAGCTTATTGGAGAGCGAAACCGCCGCGACCACGTTATCCAGGCTGAACACGAGGTCCGCCAGCTCCACGTTGAGGACGATCAGCCAGAAGCTCTTGGCGCGCACTTCGCGCTGGTGATGGGGTGCGTCCCCGGCCTCGGGGACGCCCAGATTGGCCAGCGCCAGGCGGATCAGGTAGGCGGCTCCCGCCAGCTTCAGCCAGGGGTTGTGGATCACCAGGCTGGCCAGCACCAGCATCAGCCCGCGGCCGGCGTAGGCGCCGAGAAGGCCCACCCGCAGCGCGGCGGTGCGCTGTTTTCCGAGCACCGGGTTGAGCGCTTTCCCGGGGCCGGAGAGCAGTCTGGGCCACTTGATGCGGGCGTCCGCCGGCAGAATGGAGACCATGGCGCCCAGAACGGCGGCGTTATCGATGGAGAGAATGGCTTCCAGGAAGATCAGCTGAATGATGATGGCAAGGATGGTCCAGTCCATTTCAGTTCCTGGAGTCAAGTATATCCAGGTTTGCAACCATTTGGTCAGGCACGGGTTATAAGATAAATCAACAGTCCTGGCAAAACCTATCAGGGTGCCGCTTTATATGGGAGAGCCATGCCGAAGATCGCTGTGATCACCGATACCGATTCGAGCCTGCCCGCCGAGCTTGCCGCCCAGCACGGAATCCTGCAGGTGCCGATCAGCGTGCATTTCGAAGACCAGAGCTATACCTGCGGGGTCGACATCGACGATCGGAAGCTGTTCGAGCTGGTTGACCGCTCCAACCGCCTGCCGACCACCTCGGCGCCATCCCCGGCGGCGTTTGAGGAAGCCTTCGAGGGCGCGTTTCACCAGGGCGCCAGCGGGATCGCCTGCGTCTGCGTTTCGAGCAAGGTCAGCTCTACCTATGCGTCGGCGCTCTCCGCGTGCGAGCAGTTCCCCGGCCGGGAGATCGCCGTGATCGATTCGCTGAGCGTTTCGATGGGTGAAGGTTTCATGGCCCTGGCGGCAGCCGAGGCGGCGCAGCGCGGCGCCGGCAAGGATGAGGTGGCGGCCGCCGCCCTGGATGTGCGCGGCAGGGTTCACCTGTTCGCCGTGCTTTCCACCCTCAGGTACCTGGCCCTCAGCGGGCGGGTAGGGAAATTCGTTGCCGGCATGGCGGACACGCTCAATATCAAGCCCATCCTGACCGTGACGGATGGCCAACTGGTCCTCCTGGAGCGCGTCCGCACGCATAAGAAGGCGGTCGAGCGGCTGCTCGAGCTGGTGAAAGCCTCGCTGGGCGAGAAGCCCCCCGAACGCCTGGCCCTCCTGCACGTCACCGATTTCGACCGGGCGTCCGCGCTGCGCAGCCAGCTCCGCGCGGAGATCGCCTGTCCGGAGGCGGTCCCGATCGCGGAGTTTACCCCGGGGCTGTCCGTGCATGCCGGCTCGGGCGTGGTCGGGGTGGTGGTCCAGTCCGCCAGGTGAGGGGTCCGGTTGGGGGCACCCGGGCAGAGAAGCGGGCCCGGGAATTACGGCCTCACGCACGCCCTTCCGGCGACCCATCTTGCGGCGCGGCTGCACAGGCAGCCAGCGCGTACAGCTCGATCCAGCCGGCCTGGTCCAGCAGCCAGCGGCGCGGATCGTCTTTGCCGGTTCCGCTGGCATCCGGCCCGAGCAGATCATCCCGGCCGCGCGCGGACTGCCACGCCTGGTCCAGGTATCCGCGCAGCACGCGCAGGCAGGCCTGGCCGGTTTCGGGGTCGACGGCGGACAGCTCGAGGTAGCCGCGCGCCAGAATGGCGTTGAACCAGGGTGTCTGGGGGAAGAGGCGGACCCCCCGCGGGCCGGATTGGGGGGCGAAGACCTTCAGGCTGGCTTTCGCGAGCGCGCGGGCTTTCTCGAGGGGTTCGGCCAGCCCGGTGAGGCGGTGGAGCAGCGCGTTGGCCTGCAGCACCGTTCCGGTGTTGTAGGTATAGGCGCTGCGGTCGATCTCCCCGCTCTGGTTGAGGTTATCCCAGTAAACCCCCGACCGGTGGGAATGGAGATGGCGCAGCCAGTCCAGGATCCGCTCTGCCCAATCCAGATAGTAAGGCAGGCCGGTGTCGCCGTACAGCTCTAAAGCCAGCACGGCGGCCGGTCCGTTCGAGCAGGTATTCTTGGTGCTGTCGTCTCCCTCCCGCCAGTAGATCCCGCCGCCCATCGCGCCGGACCAGCCGCTCACCACAAACTGGAAAGCCTCGGCGGCTTTTTCGCGGTAGGCGGCCTCCCCGAGCACCCGGGAAGCGCGCAGCAGCTCCAGACCCGCCCAGGCATTATCGTCGTAGTACTTCTGACCGCCGCCTCCGGCGAGGGGGTAGGAATCGTATCCGGCCGGCAGCGCGCCCGGATCCAGGTAGGCGTCCAGCCCGGCCAGCGCGCTGCGCAGGGCCGGCTCGACGGCGGTGCGCCGGCCCGGAAGGGCCGCCAGGGCGTTGAGCGCGGAAATCACTCCGGTGTACGGCCAGAGGGTCGCGGAAGGCCGGTCGCCGGGCTGCTGCGGGTCGTACTCGTGAAAGCGCCCGCTCGAGGGATCCCGGAAGCGCTCAAAGAGCGCCTGCAAGGTGAGATCGGCCCGCGAGGCCAGCTCCCGCGGGCTGGCCGCTGGAATGGCATTCATCCTGCCAATTTTAGACTCGGTGGGTAGAAAGGGGTAACCGGCGGAAATCCCGAACAGGCTACCGGTGACAGCCAGCCCGGTTTTAAGAAATTGACGCCGTGAGACTTGCGGTTGGGGCATCCTCCACCTCGAAGAACGGGTAGCAAAGTTGGATGTACGCGAAATCCGCGGTCAGTATGAAATCCCTGGCGGGCCGGCGGCGTACCGGTCGCAGGTTAGTTTAGGACGTGCGAGATGGGAAAAACGGCGATTTCTCTTGGAGGGCGGTAAAGCTGTTTTTGAGGCTCAATCTACGGATAAGTACCCCAATCATACCGGAATTTGCAGAATTAAGGAAGGGGTGCGGGGGGTTGGTTGAAATGAGGAAAATCTTCAGGCAGGATCAATCCTGGAATGATGGTATCCAGGAT
This sequence comes from Chloroflexota bacterium, assembly GCA_021796375.1. Classification (GTDB taxonomy): domain Bacteria; phylum Chloroflexota; class Anaerolineae; order Anaerolineales; family Anaerolineaceae; genus JAJYJF01. The sequence goes on from JAJYJF010000146.1 coordinate 6,033, forward strand.
TGATCCTGCCTGTCTGCTATCGAATATCCACCAGGCTGCTGCCGCTGCGCCCGAAGACCTCCGGCGAGTACATCTCCTCGGCTTTGGCCGGCGGGACCACGAACTGCCCCGGCGTGGTCGCCCGGGCGATATACGTGTACTGGTAGGTTCCCTCCCATAGGAGGGTGGTGAAAGCTTCCGCGCGGTCGTCAGATCGGAA
>JAJYJF010000147.1 GCA_021796375.1 Chloroflexota bacterium
CCTGTACGTCTCCGGCGAGGAATCCGAGCGCCAGATTAAGATGCGCGCGGCGCGCCTGCTCGGCGGGCGGGCCGGCCAATCCAACGGCGGGCCGCTCCCCTACCCGGAATCGCTCTACCTGGTCACCGAGACCAACCTGGAGACCATCCTCGAGCACGTGCGCGGCGTGGCCCCGGATCTGCTGGTGGTCGACTCGATCCAGACCGTATATCTCTCCGAGCTGGAATCGAGCGCCGGCTCGGTCTCGCAGGTGCGCGAGAGCGCGTCGCGGCTGCGCGAGCTGGCCAAAACCAGCGGCATCGCCGTCTTCATCATCGGGCACGTGACCAAAGAGGGCGTGATCGCCGGCCCGCGCGTGCTCGAGCATATCGTGGATACCGTGCTCTACCTGGAAGGCGACCGCTTTCAGGCCTACCGCCTGCTGCGCTCGGTCAAGAACCGCTTCGGGGCCACCTCGGAGGTGGGCGTCTTCGAGATGGGCGACCGCGGCATGATCGAGGTGGCCAACCCGTCGGAGGCTTTCCTGGCGGAGCGCATGGTCAGCGCGCCGGGCTCCTCGATCGCCGTGACCATGGAGGGCACCCGCCCGCTGCTCGTTGAGCTGCAGGGGCTGACCACCCCGACCAATTTTGGCAACCCGCGCCGCACCCCCAACGGCATCGATTTCAACCGGCTGCTGCTGGTGGTGGCGGTGCTTTCCCGCCGCCTGGGGCTCGACCTCTCCGCTCAGGACGTTTTCCTGAACGTGGTCGGCGGCCTGCACGTCGATGAGCCCGCCGCGGACCTGGCCATCGCCGCGGCGATCGCCTCCTCGATGAAAGACGTCCCGGTGCGCGCCGATACCGTCTTCATCGGGGAAATTGGCCTCTCCGGAGAGCTGCGCATGGTCGGCCAGATGGCCGCCCGGCTGCGAGAGGCGTCTCAACTGGGCTTCAAAACCGCCATCGTTCCCCGCCGGCTGCACCGCGGGGAACCCTGGCCGGAAGGCATCCGGGTGGTGGAGGCGCGCAGCCTGCGCGAAGCCCTCCAGCAGGCCCTGGTCTCATCTGCAGGGGTGGAGACGAAGACCGGCACCCAAGACAACTAGGAGAAAACCATGACGACTGCAGAACAGACCGATCATTTTGTTTCGCCGTTTTCGCGCTTGCAGCGCAATCACGGGCTGGAGCACGCCACCCTGCACATGCTGGCGGAAAGACACCCGCACCTGAGCCTGGCGGGGCATTCCGACCTGGGCGGCTTCTGGATCCTCGGCAACGTGGAGACGGACGAGCTGCGCGGCGCGGTGGACGAGGCGCTGGCCCGCATGCGCGGCGGGGAGCACGGCCTCGCCATCCATCCTAACTGCGGCACCAATTTTGTCACCACCGGGGCGCTGGCGGGTATCGCGGCCTGGATAGGCATGCTCGGCGCCGGGCACGACACCCGCGAGAAGGTCGAGCGCCTGCCGGTCGTGATCGGCCTGGCGACGGTCGCGCTGCTGGCGGGGCAGCCGCTCGGCCTGCTCGTGCAGGCGCGCGTCACCACCTCAGGCTATCCAGGCGCGCTCGAGGTGGTGGATATCCAGCCGAGCCGGCGCGGGCGCGTCCGCGCGCACCGGGTGACGACCCGAGGCTAGGTTTTGATCGGGAGGGTCAGGCGGGAGGGCGGCCAGCTGCTCGAACGGGTTGGACCCGCTCTCTGCTTTAATAACCGTCCTGAATCCGCTCCAGTACGGCCTCGAGGCGGCGGTCGCCGTCAGGCCAATGGATCTGGCTGGAAATATCCACCCCGGGCTGGTAGTAATAACTCTCCCCCGCGCAGGCAGTGCAGAGTACCTGCCCGCACCGGATCAGCTCGCGCTCGTTTATGATCTCTTCCCCGCACAGGCTGCACGTCGCGCGCACCCCGGGGCGTGAAACGATGCGCTCAGCGGGCTCGGTCAGCATAACCTCCTGCGTTGTGAGCAGTTCGTCGTCGGCCAGAACCTGGTACGCCTGCAGCTGGGCAGTGTAATGGCGTTTCTCCGCCGGGAAGCACTGGCAGGCGCGCTCGCGCGCGTCGATCCGCGGAGCGATGCGCACGGCACGATGGGTCTGGAGGTCCACAAAGGTGGCCGCGATTTTGCCGTAATCTTGAAGGCGCAGCCTTCGATGCCCAAGCGTGCATCCCGTGGCGACCTCGATCCCATCTGAAAAACACCCGTCGCTTTCAACAATAGCCAGCAGGCGCTTCCCGGGATTCTCACCCGGCGGCGTGTCGAAAATTTTGCTGGCCAGCAGGCCGATGCGCACGCCCAGCACCTGCCGCGGGCACAGGTGGCTGTGCCGGGCAGCGGAACGTTCAAGAAATGGTTGGAGGTTCATCTTGGCCATCGATTCGGGTCTGGCGGTCCAGGTGCAGCTCGGCGGGTTGTTCATGCGTTTCCAGCGCGCAAAACAGCACCAGCAGCCTGGAGGGGTGAGTATGGGAGTTTATCCAGCGGTGGGGGATGCTGGCGTTAAACAGCAGGCTGTCCCCCGAAAATAAGGGGTACGCCTGGCCGGCGAGCTCACAGGTCACGGCGCCTTCCAGGCAGTAGATAAACTCCCGCCCGGGGTGCGCAACCACCTGAACTTCGTTTGATGTCGTTTCCAGCGTAACCAGGATCGGCTCGGCGCCCAGCGGCGGAAACCCCTGGCCTAATTTTTCCAGGGCGCCGTTGGAAAAAGGGATCTTCAGGCGCTGGCCTTGCCGCTGGTAAATTACGGACCGCTCCGGATGATCCTCCTCAAAAAAGGACGCGATCGAGATTTCCAGCCCGTCGGCCACCTGTTTGAGCGTGTTCACGTTCGGAGAAATCCGGTCGTTCTCGATCAGGCTCAGGGTATTCACGCTGATCCCGCAGATCTTGGCCAGCGAGCGGATGCTCAAGCCCTTCCGCTTGCGAAAAGCGCGCAAACGCGCTCCGATCAGCAAATCGCCGCCGCAAAAAGATTTTTTATCGGGGGCAGCCTCCTCCCGCATCACCAGTGAATGGACGCTCTGCTGGAGGGTGTCCGGTTTTTCCGCTATATTTTCAGAGTTCATGCGCTCCATGCTTCCCTATCATTCATGCTCCAGCCGCCAGTAAAGCGCGCCGGGTCCCCCCAGGGCCTGGGCTCGCGTCCGCCGGGAAAGCCCACCCCTCATCTCGCATTGGAACCCTGACCGTCCGTGCTCAAAAGGATGTGGCCCTGCGGGTCTTGCCTGACCGCGAGGGCGGCGAGCGGCTGCGTTGCCGGTCCGCGGACGACTTTCCCACCGGGGTCGAACCGGGAACCGTGGCAGGGGCAGTGGAAGCCGTCCGGGTTTTGTTCCAGCGTGCAGCCCAGGTGGGTGCAGGTCAGGCTCAGGGCCGCGAACCCGGTCTGGGAGTGCACCAGGACCGCCGGGACGTCCGGCAGGTCCGTGCGGGAGCCCACCGGGTAATTCGAGGCCGGGCCGAGGTCGAACTCGGTCTGGGGGGGCGGCTCTTCCTGATACCCCAGAAACCGGGCCAGAATCCCCAGGAGCAGGACGCCGCTCGCAGCGAGCAGCCCCTCTCCAACCTTTTTGAACAGATTGCGGCGCGAGAAGGTTTTGATTCTAACGCTCCACGGAATGACACTGGTGGCAGGATTGAGAATCCTGCCTGGAAGGATCCTGCTTGCAGCCGCTGCCCATGACCGGCCGGAAAATGAAATGCTCGCGGGTGACTTTCCCTACCAGCTCGTAGTTCCCATCGGGCAAGACGCGGATATTCCACAGCGGATCGCCCTTTTGGGTAACGAGGATGGTGTCGCCCAGTTTCAGGTCGATCACCGGGTTGAGCTGGGCGAGGCGGAAGGCAAGATCGTTCGGGTCCGTCAGGGTTTTCGTCAATGGGAGCTGGGTGGGGGTGCCGTGGCAGGTCTTGCACTGGATATTCTGGATATCCTTCTCGTTCGCGTGGATATTCCCGTCGCCCATGACCTCCGTGCGGGTGTGGCAGTCCACGCAGTCGAGGGTATATTCGCATTTCGTAAATTGGGCGATCGGCTGGTAGTAGCTCTCCTGGCGGGATTGGGGGTTGTCGGTGCGCGGCACGAAGGTCATCGTGCGCAGGTCGTAATTTCCGCGGTTGTGGCAGATATTGCACTGCGTGTAAGGGATGGCGGTCGTCAGCGTGTGGACGCTGCTCGCCGTCCCGGATGCGGGCGAGTGGCACGCGGCGCAGCCGGTGAAATGGTTGAAGCTTCCGCCCTGTACCGGTTGGGCGTTGAGATGGCAGGTTAAACAGTTTTTAGCGAAAGTTTTTAAAGCCGGATTCGTTTCCGCGGCAGGGTTGTACTGGTCCAGGTGGGTTATCCCCGTCTTGGAGGACGGGCTGGTGTCGGTGACCGCCATGGTCCCATAAATGGGGGTCAGGCTCGTTTGGGCGCCGAAGGCATAGCGGACGTTCGCGATGGCGCCGGCGTAGGTGGCCTGGATGCTGGTCATCACGCGCTGGATGTGATCGGAGGCGGTGGCGGAGCTGCCGCTGTGGCAGCTGTTTCCGCCGCAGGATTGCTGCACCACGGACAGGTCGGATGGATTGTTCCCGCCCCGCAGGGTGCTGTGGGCCAGGGTAGCGTCCAGCGCCAGCCGCTCGCCGCCGTGGCAGATGACGCAGCCAAAGGTCTTCACCGGGTGCGATGGGCTGATTTCCGCCAGGTTTGAGTGGCAGGTGAGGCAGTACTCCACCTTCCCGGTCAGGGTGGGCGTGATCGCGATCGGATGCGGCTGGCGCAGCTGCAGCCACCAGGTCAGGCCAATGGCGAGCAGCAAAATTGCGGATGCCAGAAACTCAAGCCGGGTTCTCATGTCACATCGTCGAACGCAGCCCCAGCAGGGTCAGGAGCAGGATCCCCAATGTGATCGCGGCCAGCACGAGCTGTGCCGGGCGGTTGGAGGGGGGCAGCCAGCGCCCCAGATCCTGCGGGGCGGGCTGGGGGAGCGCGTATGGGATGAGCGCGAGGACCGCCAGAACGGCGAGCGGCGCAAGGATGCCCCAGACGAAGGGGCTGCCCCATTTAAGCATCTCCTGGATCCACAGGAAGAACCAGGGCGCGCTGGCGTCGCTGGAAGCGGCGGTGATTTTCGTGATTGCCGGGGCGATGGGAGCCGGAATGACCGCTGAGACGAGCAGCAGGGCGGCGGCGCTAAGGATCACGGCGGTCACTTCCCGGTGCACCAGCTCGCCGCGCGAGATTCGCCGGGTGTCGGCGCGCAGTTTCGGCGGCGGGACGGCAATCCCCCCGGCGCGGCGAACCCGGAAGATATGCCAGACGATCAGGATCTCAGCCGCCAGCGCCAATCCATAGACGTGCCAGGAATAAAAACGGGTAAGCGTGGCTGGACCCGGTTCGTTCCCCCCGACGAGCATCCGGTAAAAAAAACCACCCACCCACGGGATCGACTTCACCAGGTTGGTCCCCACCACCAGGGCCCATTGGATGCCCGTATCCCACCGCAAGACGTAGCCGGTAAAATCCAGCAGGACCGCGACCGCAAATAAAGCCAGGCCGAGCAGGTAGTTGAAACGGCGCGGCGGGGCATACGAGCCGGTCAGCACGACCCGGGCAAGATGGACGGTCATGACGACCACCAGCAGCTGGGCGGCCCAGAAATGCAAATTGCGGATCAATCCCCCAAACGGGACGAGATAGCTGAGCGTCTGGATCGACAGCGCGGCTTCACCCGGCGAGGGGATGTAATAAAACATTTCCAGCATGCCGCTGACCACCAGCACCAGCACGAGGAATACCGCGATTCCTCCGGCCCCTAAGGTATATCGCCAGCGGGCCTGTTCTGCCGGAACGCTAGGTGGGTGAACATGCTGGAAAAAGTTGGGTCTCATTCATCTTTTACAGGCACAACGATATTTATTTTCGCGGGAAGATGCGCCGGCGGTTCTTTCGATGGCACTAAAACCGCGTGCTTCTGATCTTCAAACACTGGCAGGTATTTTACCGCTAATCCGAACGCCAGGACGGCTGCCGCGAAGATGCCGATCGAGAGCATAAACTCCGGCAGGGAGACATAATAGTGGATATTGCTCATGAAGGTTGGAACGTAGCTGATCGGGTCGGCGTGCTTGACCGCCAGCAGGGTGACGTTGAAGCGGTTCAGCGTCATCCCCAGCAGGAGGATCACGGAGCTGGCCAGCAGCCCGGTGGGAT
>JAJYJF010000148.1 GCA_021796375.1 Chloroflexota bacterium
CCGAGGTGCCCAGGCCTCCCGCCGTGACTGCCCCGGTATTGATCCCGATGCCCGTCGAGAGCGGCGGCTCCCCGCGCTCGACCCGCAGGCCGTTCAAACGCTCGATGGCGGCCAGCATTTCCAGCGAGGCCTGGCAGGCGTTGTACGCGCTTTGATGGGAGGTGAGGGGCTCGGGCAGGATGCCGAAAAAGGCCAGCATGGCGTCGCCGTCGAACTTGTTCACCACCCCGCTGCTCGCGGTGATGATCGGGACCAGCTCGCCGAAGTACTCGTTCAGCCAGCGGAAGATCTCCGCCGGCTCCACTTTCTCGGACAGGCTGGTGAAGCAGCGGATGTCGCTGATCATCACCGTGGCGACGGCTTCCTGGCCTTCCAGGCGCAGGTGGCCGGAGCTGAAAGTCTGGCGGAGCTGCTCGCGCACCTCCGGGGAGACCGTGCGTCCGAGCAGGTCCCGGTACATCGAGCCTTCCTGCAGGCCCGCGACCATGGCATTAAAAGTATGCGCCAGCACCGCCACCTCGTCGTTGCCGCGGGTTTCAACCTTAATATCCAGGTTGCCCTTGGCCACCTCCGAGGAGGCGCGCACGATGCGGATCAGCGGCCGGGTGATCTGGTTCGCCAGGGTAATCCCGACGGCGACCACCAGCAGCAGCAGGACGGCCACGAGGACGAACACCTGCGAGCGGGTGATCTGGTCGGTGGACATCAGGAAGTAGCGCGGCAGGGAGGTGCCCATGATCCCCAGGACCTGTCCGTTGCGCGCCTCCCATGGGCCCAGGATCTCGCTGTACGGGTTGCTGTCCAGGGTCAGGTCGCGGACCAGGCTCACCTGGTCCTGTCCGGTGAGCAGCCTGGCCGCATCCTGGGCGGTCAGCGGGTTGACGGCTGCCGCGCCGTGGGCCAGGGAAGAGGCCAGCGGCCTGCCATCCGAGGCGTAGAGGGTGACGTCGGCCAGGTCATCCTGGCGGATCTGGGCGACCAGCCCGGTCAGGGACCTTCCGACCAGGACCGCGCCCGCCAGGTTGCCCTGCGCGTCCAGGACCGGGCCGCAAACGTAGAACGCCGGACCCCACGGAGCGACCGCCAGCCCGGCAGTCTTATCCTGGCCGTTATCTTCCTTCTTTTCCAGCACATAGCGGACAAAATCCCACTGGCTGTAGATCGTTTCGCCGCGGGTGGCGGTGTAATCCTCCGGCTTCCCGCCGGAAACGTGGCGCAGGGAAAGCACGCTCGTTCCCTGGGGGTTGAGCAGCGCGACCATCTCCTCCCCCGCGTTGATCGCGTGTCCCAGGGCGATCTCATGCAGTTTTTTGTCATCCCCCTGGGAGATGGCTTCCGCGATTCCCTGGGTGTTTTCCAGCAGGCGCAGCGTTTCAAGGCGCCTGGATTCTTCCCGCACCATCCAATCGGCGTTCTGCTTTCCGGTGGCCACCAGCTGGCTGTTGAAGCGGTCCTCCACCTGGCCCAGGACGACCTTGGTGACGATCACCGCGCCAACCAGGGCGAAGATCAGCGCCAGCATCATGTAAGGGAGGGTAATTTTGATCCGGACCGGGAAGCGGACGCGGGGCTGCGCGCCCGGACGGGTTTTCTTTGCCGGCGGGCGGGCGGTGGTGCCCACCCGGGCGAGCGCCTGCTCGATCCAGCGCGGTTCGAAAGGCTCGCGCAGAAAGACGTCCGCGTTCTGCTCGCGGGCGAGCACTTCGCGCTGAAAATCGGGATGCCGGCTGGTGACGATCACCTGCGGCCGGGGCGCCTGGCGCTGGGTCTCGCGCAGGATCTCGAGCCATCCGGAGCCGGGCAGGTGGAGGTCGACCAGGACCAGGTCGGGCCTGAACTGATCCAGTTGGAGCAGCGCCCCGAGGGCGTCGCCGATCTGGCGCACCTGGCTGCCCCGCGATGTGAAATAGCCTTCCAGCACCTGGGCGGCGGCGGGGTCGGACTGGACGATCAGGATCCGTTGGGGCATTTGGGTTCAACCTGTTACCGGCAGTATCGGCTGTCCGTCCCCTCAAGTTTAGCATCCGGGGGTCCATCCGCAGATTTCAGCTACTTTACAGTTGTGGGAAAAGGGGCTGTCTTTATAGGGCATTTTCCCAATAACCTGTTCCCCGGACCACTTTCCCGCACAGAGAAAAAGGAAAAGCCGCGGCTCTTGGACGGGAATGGGGAAGAAATTAAAGGGATACCGAATAAACATGGGCCATCCGCGGTAAAGAAGGATGGCCCATGTGGATTTCGATCTAATGGCTGTGGTTGTGGATCTTATCCGAGGTATTCCCGCAGATGCCGGCTGCGCGTGGGATGGCGCAGCTTGCGCAGGGCTTTGGCCTCAATCTGGCGGATGCGCTCGCGGGTTACATTGAAGTAGCGGCTCACTTCTTCCAGGGTGTGGTCTTTGCCGTCGATCAGCCCGAAGCGCAGCTCCAAAACCTGCCGCTCGCGCTCGGAGAGGGCCGCCAGGGCAGTCTGCACCTGCTCGCGCAGCATTTCCCGCGCGGCGGCGTCCATCGGCTCCAGGGCTTCGTCGTCTTCGATGAAATCCCCCAGCTGGGATGAATCTTCGTCCCCGACCGGGCGTTCCAGCGAGACGGGCTCTTCGGCGGATTGGAGGATGCGCTGAACCTTGGCGGCTGCCCAGGCCCAGCGGCGCTGCACGGCTGGATCGAGCGGGGCGCCCTCGGCCTTGGCCTTGCGGATCACCGTCACGTCGCCGTCCGAGATAAACCCGCCTTCCAGGGCCAGCTCTTCGTTGGTGGGCTCGCGGCCGAGCTGCTGGACCAGGGTGCGCTGGACGCGCAGCAGGCGGGTGATGGATTCGAACAGGTGAACCGGGATGCGGATGGTCCGCGCCTGTTCGGCGATGTAGCGGCTGATCGACTGGCGGATCCACCAGGTGGCGTAGGTGCTGAACTTGAACCCGCGGGTGGGGTCGAACTTGGTCACCGCGCGCAGCAGTCCCAGGTTGCCCTCCTGGATCAGGTCGAGGAAGGAGATGCCGCGCCCCAGGTAGCGCTTGGCGATGCTGACCACCAGGCGCAAGTTGGCCCGGATCAGGGTCTGGTTGGCTTCTTCGGCGCGCCGGTGAATCGCGTCCACCTCATCGGATAAGACGTCTTCACCCGGCAGGTGGTCGTTGAAGGAGTTGAGGGAGGGCAGGTGCACGTTCTTCTGCAGGTACTTCAGCAGCTGCTCGGCCAGGCCGGAGGGCAGCACGTACAGGCACAGGAACATGGCAAAGGCGTTGCGCACCAGGCCTTCCCAGAGCATGTCTTTGCCCCACAGGCCGTTGTCCAGGAATACGCGCAGGTAGGAGGGGTCTTCGCTCAGCCACTGTTTGCGCAGCATCTGGGCTTCGCTGAGGATCAGGCTCAGGTCGGGGACGGTCGAGCCAAGCCGCTGGGCGTCGTCCTGGAGGCGGCCCCACGAATCGATCAGCTCCTCGCACAGGGTGAGAAAGAGCTCGTGATAATCTTTGTCCTTCGCGCCGTGAGAAGAATGGTTGGAGCGGTGCAGCAGTTCATCGATGTGCCGCTCGGCCTCGATCCTGGCTGCCAGGCGGAACTCGCTGTCGGCGTCCAGCAGGTGGATCTGCCCGATTTCCTTGAGGTACAGGCGGACAGGATCTTCCGACAGCTCCACGGCCAGAACCGGATCTTCGAGGATCTCCAGCGTGTCTTCACCGGCCAGGTCGCCCCATTCTTCGATCTGCTGGGTCAGCACCTGCTCGTCCGGCTCCTCACGCATCACGTCCAGCTCGGGAGCGATGATTTCTGTCTCGTCCATGACGGGGATCGTTTCTTCATCCTGATGATCGGAAGCAGGGCTGTCCTCCAGGATCTCGTCGATCTCCTCTGGGGGAAGATCTTTCGCATGGTCTTCCTGGCGGAATTTGTCTGCCTGTTCAGGGTGCGGTTTAGAGTTCGTCTGTTTTCGAGGCATATACTTTAATATACCATAGTTCCATTATTCGCCGATTGAATACAACATTTCGTATGCGAATTACCTTGAATGGATGGCCTCTTCCGCCGCGCGACCGCCTCGTTCCCAGGATGGGAAATCGGCAGCAGATATTCCACTCTCCATCCTTGCAAGAATCGGGCCTCGGTTTCACCGCGCGGGGTTTGATTTTAACGCCTGGTGCAGGATCCGCCGGACGAGCGCCTGCTGGAGATTGAGCTGCGCGTATTCCGATGCGCGCGGATCGCCCTGCTCCTGGACTTCTTCCTCGAGGAAGCGGATCTGGTTCAGGTTTTCCTGGATTGCCTGGTCGCGCAGCAGGAGGAAATTGCGGAACAGGTGCTCGAGCAGGCGGTCCTGGTTGGGCTCGGCCGGCCCGACCTGGGCGATCAGCCCGGCGGCCAGCTCCGCCAGCGGCGCGGGCAGGTGAGACCGGATGTACTCGGGCGGCTCCTGCTCGTCCTGTTCAATGGCCTCCTGGATGGCGCGGAAGATCAGCTGGAAATCGGTGTGGTGGAAGTCGTCGGCCGCCAGCCGGGTGAGCCCGGCTTCCTGGAGGGAACGGTCCAGCGCGAAGATGAGCTCGGGCCTGGTCAGGATGGCCCCCAGGCAGTAGGCCTCTTTGACCAGGGTCGGGCTGGCGGGCGCGGCTGCCGCGGGCGCCGTCCCCGGCTGGGGGCCCGGCGCAGGGTGGGCGGTCCGCCGGCGGGCTGGCGCCGGGCGGGCGGCGATCAGCGCGCGCTCGTCCACGCGCAGCAGTCGCGCCAGGCGCTGGCGGTAGGTTTCCCGCTCGACCGGGTCGGCCACGTCCTCGATGAGCGGCAGCACCTGGCCGGCGATGTCGCTTTTTATCTTTGGATCCTCCAGGCTGCGCCCGGCTGCCAGGGTTTCCATGACGTGGATCACGACCGGCCGGGCAGATTCGAGGATCTGCGACCACTCCGCCGGATCGCGGTTCACCACCTCGTCGGGGTCCATGCCAGCCGGCAGGGTGGTTACCCGCAGGTCAGCCTGCAGGCGGGCCTCGTGGCGGATCAGCCCGCGGGCGTCAAAGACCAGCTCGTCGGTATGGTCCATGGCCTGGCGGGCCAGCTCGAGCCCGCGCAGCGTGGCTTTCTCGCCGGCCGAATCGGCATCCAGCGCCAGAACGATCCGGCGCGAGAAGCGCTTGAGCAGGCGCAGCTGGTCTTCCGTCAGGGCGGTGCCCATCGGCGAGACCGTGTTGGTAAAGCCCGCCTGGTGCAGCGCGATCACATCCAGGTAGCCTTCGACGATGACCACCTGGTCCTGGGCGCGGATCGCCTTCCGGGCCGCATCCAGCCCGTACAGCAGGCGTCCCTTGTCGAAGAGCTCGGTCTGGGGGGAGTTCAGGAATTTGGGGGTGTCGTTGGGATCGAGAATCCGCGCGCCGAAGCCGGTCATTTTCCCGGCGAGGTCGCGGATCGGGAACATGATCCGGTTCCGGAAGCGGTCGTGGAAGCCGCCGTTTTCCCGCTGGGTGACCAGGCCGGCCTGCGCCAGCTCATCCGGGTCGTATCCCTTGGCGGCAAAATGCCCCAGAGCTGCTTCCCAGGCATCCGGCGCGTACCCCAGGCCGAAGACCTCGAGGATCGGGTCCTTAAGCTGGCGGCGGTGCAGGTAATCGAGCGCGGCCCGGCCCGCCGGGGTGTTCAGCAGCTGGTGCCGGTAGAAGACCACCGCTTCCTCGAGCAGCGAGCGCAGGCGTTCGTGCTCCTCGGCGGTCTCTTCCGCCTGGGGGCTGGGCGGGGCCAGCTGGACTCCGGCGCGCTCGGCGAGATACTTGAGCGCCTGCGGGAAGTCCCAGCCTTCCTTCTTCATCACGAACTTGAAAATATCCCCGCCCTCGTTGCACTGGCCGAAACAGCGCCAGGTGCCCGAATCCGGGAAGACGGCGAAGGCCGGGGTGCGCGTATTGGGGTGAAACGGGCAGAACCCCGAATAGTTTTTCCCCGTCTTGCGCAGCTTTACCGTTTCGGAGACCAGGTCAACGATATCGATGCGAGCTTTTACATCATCTATCACGCTCATGCAAGAGGGAATTATAGGCTCTCGCGGTTGGATTCGCAACGGCGCGCGCCTATTGGGTGCCCCCAAATTTATGGTGATTCACCCCACCCCTGGCCCCGCCCCTCAAGGGGCGGGGAGAAAATGCGGGAATTAGGGTTTGCACGGGCTGCAG
>JAJYJF010000149.1 GCA_021796375.1 Chloroflexota bacterium
CGCTTTCCATCCCGGGGATCATCTCCTCGGCGCTGTACTGCATCATCTACAGCTGGAACGACTTCCTTTTTGCCCTGATGTTGACCTCACCCAAGACGAAGACCATCCCGCTGGGGATCCTCGCCTCCTTCAGCGCGGTAGACGTGAGCTGGGGGCAGATGACCACGCTCAGCGTGCTCGCGATACTCCCGGCGATCATCATCTCGGCCTTCCTGAACCGCTACTTTGTCCAGGGGCTGACGATGGGGGCAACGAAAGGATAACCCGGCGACGGTGGGCGATCTGACCTGTTTTAACGGCGCGGTGATCCTGGCAGGCGACAACCTGGATGCAGTGCGCGGTAAGGCACTCATCATTCAGGAAGGGCGGATCGTAGAGATCGGTGATGCGCCCGCGGGCGCGCGCCTTGTGGATCTGAGCGGGATGCTGCTCTGCCCTGCGTTCGTAAACGCGCACACCCATGTGGGAGATACCGGGGCGAAAGAGCTGGGGATAGGCCTGCCGCTAACCCGGGCGGTCGACCCGCCGGAGGGGTTGAAGCACGTTTTCTTGCAGAAGGTCACGGGGACTGAATCCCACCTGGCGATGATGCGGCACGGGTTGGGCGAGATGCAGCGCAACGGTACCGCGGCGGTGGCGGATTTCCGCGAGGGGGGGCTGGCTGGCGTGCGCGCGCTGCGCAAGGCTGCTGAAGGAATGCCGATCCGGGTGGTGGCGCTGGGGCGGATCTCAGAGGGGGGCAGCGGGGAAGCCGCATACGGAGAAGCCTGCGCGCTGCTCGAGGAGGCCGACGGGATCGGCTTCCGAGACGTGGAAGCAATTCCCGAGGGACTGGCGGCGCGGCTAAAGCGGGCCTGCCCGAGCAAGATCTTCGCGGCGCACGCCGGAGAAGATCTGACCTGCGAACGGCGGTCGCAGGCGGTCACCGGGAAGGGTCAGGCCGGCCGGCTGGCGGATTGGGGGCCGGACTTCCTCGTCCACCTGGTACACACCTCCGCCAGGGAACTGAAGGTCCTGGCAGAGCATGGGATCCGCGGGGTGGCCTGCCCTCGCTCAAACGGTGTCTTGGGCGATGGCCTGCCGCGGCTGGCGGGGTGGGTGCAGCAAGGGCTGCGCTTTGGGTTGGGGACTGACAATGTGATGTTCAATTCCCCCGACCTGTTCCGCGAAATGGATTATGCCTCGCGGATGACCCGCGGGGTGGAGGGTGATTCGACGGCCATCGACTCGCGGCTAATCCTGCAGGCGGCAACGATCGAAGGCGCTCGGGCGCTGCGGTTGGACGCAGATTTGGGAAGTCTGGCGCCGGGCAAGGAGGCTACTTTCCTCGCGATCGATCTCAACCGCCCTAACCTGACTTACCAGCAGGATGTGATCAGCGCGCTCGTCCACCGCGCATCGCCTGCGGATATTGCCAGCATGTACGTCCGCGGCGAAAGAGTAAACGGATAAAGACAAGAAAAAATCAATGTGAAACATGGGAAAGCGCCCATAGGAGGATCAAGCATGGCGGATGGTGAGATGCGGGTGATGTGGTGTGAAAAGCCCAACCAGGTCGAGGTCCGGCGGGTCCCGATCTACGAGCCCGGCGAGAACGAGGTATTGATCCGGGTGGCCTACGCGGCTGTTTGCCCCTGGGACGTGCGCGCGTATACCGGGCTGTCTTCCTCGGTGGCGTTTCCCCGCGTGCTGGGGCACGAGGTCTCGGGGACGGTAGCCTCAGTGGGGAGCAAGGTAAAGAACTTCACGGTCGGGCAGCCCGTCTGTCCGGATATGATTGTCAAATGCGGCACCTGCAAAGCCTGCCGCAGCGGGCGGTCCAACCGCTGCCGGCGGCTGACCTTCATGCAGTTCCGTGGCGGGTACGCCGATTACGTTTGCGTCCCCGAGCAAAATGTGTTCCCGCTAAAGGAGAGCACCACCCTGAAGGCAGCGGCATTTATGGAGCCGCTGGCCTGCGTCACCCGCGGGCAAACGCTGCTGGAGCTCTTCCCGGGGAGCATCGAGCTGGTCGCCGGCGCCGGGCCAATCGGGTTGATGCACATGCAGGTGGCGAAGGCGTTCGGCGCGCAGGTGCTCATCTCGGATCCCATCCCCGAGCGGCTGGAAATGGCGAAAGAGCTCGGTGCGGATTGGGTGATCAACCCGGAGAAAGAGGACCTGGGCAAGCGCATCCAGCAGATCTCGCCCGGATGGGGCTTGGATGCAGCGGTCGTGACCGTCGGGTCAGCGCGACTGATCGAGCAGACCGTGCCGATGCTGGCGCCGGGAGGCAAGCTGAACATCTTTGCGGGGGTCTACCCGAAGGATGAGATCCGCCTCGATCCGAACCTGATCCACTACGGAGAATTCTCGATCACCGGATCTGCCGACAGCACCCATTTGGATATGTTCCACGCGCTGACCTTCATCGAGAGCGGCCAGGTGCGCACCGAACCGTTGATCAGCCATCTGCTGCCTCTCGAATCCCTTGGGGAAGGGATCGAGCTGGTTAAGAACCACACAGGTTTGAAGGTCATGATCCAGGTCAACGGCGGATGAGCATGGCAGCCGCGCAGCCCTTCGTCCTGGCGATTGACGTTGGCACGTCTTCCCTTAAGACGGTGGTGTATGCGCGCGAAGGCGGGATTCTGGCATCCGCGGCGCAGCGATATGAAAATGCTGCGCCGCAGGCGGGCTGGGCTGAAACCAACCCGCTGGACTGGTGGGAAGCGTTGATCACTGCCGCTGCAAGGCTGCGCGAGCGGGGGGCCGACCTGAAGAAAGTCGAAGTCATCGGGTTGACCGGGCAGATGCACACACTTGTCATGCTGGACGAGGCGATGCAGGTTGTGCCGCCGACGATGCTGTGGCTTGACCGGCGGGCAGTTGCTGAGACGAGGGAACTGCAGCAGGCTTTTAGACTTCCACCGTATCAGTTAAACACGACCTACAGCCTGCCCAAACTCGTCTGGCTGGCGCGGCGCCAGCCAGAGACGATTGGGCGGGTGCGTCATGTCCTCTGGCCGAAAGATTACCTGCGCTACCGGTTGACGGGGCGCCTTGCGACCGACCGCACCGAAGCGGGCGGCGCGGCCCTGCTCGACTGGGAGACGCTCGAGTGGGCCAGGGAGCGTCTGGAATGGGCGGGGATCTCACCGGAGATCCTGCCGCCGTTCCTGGCGCCCACCGACGAAGCCGGACCGCTGCTTCCAGAGATCGTGAAGGCTTTTGGACTGCGTCGGGACGTGAAGGTAATCACCGGGGTTGGGGACGTGCTGGCGCTCGTCACCGGCGCGCCGCGGGCGGAAGGGCGGGTATGCTGCTCGATGGGGTCGTCGTCGATGATCTTCGGCCCGGTGCCGCAAGGAAAGACCTTGCGCGATCCGCTCGGCCGGATCTATACCTACCCGCTATTACCCTACCCGCTGATCGGGGGTGTGTCTTCGACCAGCGGCGCAGCCATCCAATGGGCGTACCGCTCGTTCTTTCCTTCCGGCCAGGCGTTCGAGGCAGCGGTTGCCGAAGCGTTGGAAACCCCACCCGGGTCAAACGGACTGATCTTCCTGCCCTTTCTATCCGGTGAACGCAGCCCTTACTGGAGTGACGCCCTCCGCGGTGGTTATTACGGGCTAACCCTGGCGCATACGCAGGCGCAACTGATGCGGGCGACGATGGAAGGGGTGATCTACAGCCTGCGCCGCCTTCTGGATATCTTCGAGGAGACGGGGCTCCCGGTCGAGGAGGTCGCGCTGGCGGGGGGTGGAGCGCTCATGCCCGGGCTGCCGCAGCTTGCCGCGGACATCTGCGGGAAGCCAGTGAAGGTGTTCAGCGGGCAGGAAACGGTGACCGCCGGTTTGTTTGCGCTCGCCTGCCAAGCGCTCGATCCAAGAGTTTCGTTCGAGCAGACGCTGGAGAAGACTTTCCGCCCGCCCGAGTGTGTGGAGCCTCGCAAGGAATCCACTTCAGTGTATGCGCGGTTGTACCAACAGTACGCCCGCCTGGCCGATTTTGCGAACCGGGAGTTATCCAGTTTGGATGGTGAACCGTAGGTATCCACAGCCTGTTTACCCACGCAAGGCCGGAATGCCGGCTGCGTGGGATGAATGACCAACACGAAAGCCTTTTTCGAAGGAGAGTTCGATGATCGGGAAAACGAGAAGGATGAGCCGTCTGTTTGTGGGAGATAAGAAGCGCTGCCTGCTCTCACCGCTGGATCACGCTGGCTGGCTGGGACCGGTGCGGGGATTGGACCAGCCCAAGGTGATTGTCTCGCAGGTGATCGCTGGAGGCGCGAACGCCATCCTGGCCAGCCCTGGGTTTTTACAGGCGACCGCGGAGCTGATCCCGCCGAGCGTGGCCCTGGTGCTGCGGGTGAGCCTGACGGCCGGGCTGAGCAAACAGGGGACGCAGGAGACACCAATTGCCTGTCTCGATACGGCGCTGCAGTTCGACGCGGATGCCGTGGCGGTCTCGGTTTTTTTCGGTCGGGAGGGCGACATCGAAATTTACCGGTGGCTGGCCAATCTTATCCAGGCCTGCCGTCCGGTGGGGATGCCAGTGATCGCCGAGATGATGCCCCCGGCAGATCAGTCCTTCGATGCGACTGCCATCGCTCACGCGGCGCGGATCGGGTTGGAGGTTGGTGCGGACGTAATCAAGACGAATTACTGCGGAGATCCGGAGAAATTCCAGAACGTTGTTGCTTCCGTTCCGGTTCCGGTCATCGTGGCAGGTGGACCGAAGCAGGCTAACGAGCTGAAGCTGGGCGATTTTGTGCGTGACTTGATGAAGGGGGGCGCCGCAGGGGTGGCAATTGGCAGGCGGGTGTGGCAGTCTGAAGATCCCTGCCAGGCGACCCGCGAGATCCATCAGGCTCTTTTTGAATAGAAAAAAAACCCTCCCCTCCCAGCCCCTTCTCCGCTAGCCAGGAGAAGGGGCGTCTTTTGGGAAAATGGTATCTTGTGGGTTCCGCTCGAGCGATGGCGTTATTGGGGGTGCATTTCACTTTGGTGGTAGCTCGCCATGAAAGCGTTCATTTCCCCGATCGATGCGGTCTTTTCCATACTCAATAGAAAAATTCGCGCCTAGTTTGAAATGCATTCCGGGTTGAATATCCCCCTTTATATTTTGGATAATTTTTGGTAATATTATCAATAATTAACCGAGGGAAACCCGGACGCAAATTGGGATCCTTCAACAACCGATCATCTATACAGGGAGGCAGCCATATGAGCAGTGTTCGAGTGCTGGTTGGTACGCGCAAGGGCGCATTTATCCTCACTTCCGATGCCAGGCGCGCGCAGTGGGAGGTGAGCGGCCCGCACTTCGCGGGCTGGGAGATCTATCACATCAACGGATCCCCGGCCAACCCGGACCGGCTGTACGCATCTCAGTCTACCGGCTGGTTCGGGCAGCTGATCCAGGTCTCGAACGACGGCGGGAAGACCTGGAACCCGGCGGGAAACCTGTTTGTCTATGAGGGCACGCCTGGCACCCACCTGTGGTACGACGGCACCCAGCATCCCTGGGAGTTCAAGCGCGTCTGGCGCCTGGAGCCGTCGCTCGCCGACCCGGATACGGTTTACGCCGGAGTGGAAGATGCAGCCCTGTTCCGCTCGAGCGACGGCGGGCAGACCTGGCAGGAGTTCCCCGGGCTGCGCAGCGCCAAGGGGCACCTCTGGCAGCCGGGCGCGGGCGGGATGTGCCTGCACACCATTCTCCTCGACCCGGCCGACCCGAACCGCATCTACGTAGCCATCTCGGCGGCGGGCGCCTTCCGCACCGACGACGGCGGGGGGACCTGGAAGCCGATCACCAAGGGCCTGGTATCCCCTTACGAGCTGCCCGATCCGACCGCTGAGGTCGGCCACTGCGTCCACAACATCGCCATGCACCCCTCCCGCCCGGACGTGCTCTTCATGCAGAAGCACTGGGATGTGATGCGCAGCGACGACTGCGGCGATTCGTGGCGCGAGATCAGCGGCAACCTGCCGAGCGATTTTGGGTTCCCGATCGGCGTTCACCCCCACGAGCCGGAGACGATCTACGTGATCCCGATCAAAAGCGATTCCGAGCACTACCCGCCCGACGGCCGGCTGCGCGTGTACCGCAGCCGCAGCGGCGGAGACGAGTGGGAGGCGCTGACGAAAGGCCTGCCGCAGGAGAACTGCTA
>JAJYJF010000150.1 GCA_021796375.1 Chloroflexota bacterium
TGGGCTGCGGTTCCAGAGGTAATCCCAGTAGCGCAGGGATAGATCGCGGCTGGCGGAATCCAGCATGGCGGCCGTATCGAGCTGGAAGCCGAGCGTTTTGGGGCTTGCCTGAAAGACCCCGCTGGCGTAGTGGATCTCGACGGGCAGTGCGTAGGCGTTCAGGAGGCGCGCGTTTGCCTGGTCGCGGGTGAGCCCCTCAATCGGTATTCCGGCAATCCGTTCGCCGGGCGGGTAGCGGCCGGCTAACTGCCGATATCCCGGTACCTGCAGTCCAGCCAGGCATCCGGCAGCGACCAGGCATCCGGCGGAAATGGTTCTTATAAAAACAGTAAGGGGAGAGAATTCCAAGGTGGCAGCTGCATAGAGAGGTTTCGAGGGTTTCGCGCGAGGCGCTAGCGCTATTGTAACAGAGGTAAGCGCAGGCTGGGTTAAATAGAATTTTGGCAGCCTCGGAATGACTGCCAAAATTCATTGATTCTCTTATACCCCTATTTTTATAAGAGACGATTATTCTTGATGTCTGCCTTCGGGATCTCGCGCCAGGCTGCTCAACCAGCCCACGATCCCCAGAAAGATGACGGAGCCGAGAGTGGCCAAGAGGATGGCTCCCAGCATCCCACCCCTGCCTGGGGGAACCCAGGCGTTGTAAAAGTACCCACCGACCAGCGCGCCAAAGTTGCTGACAATCAGGTTGCCGGCCAGTCCAAATCCTCGGCCGGGGATCACCCGGCCTGCCAAGAGACCTGCAACCATACCCGTAAAGAAATACCAGAATATGTACGTTGGCCCCATTCGCCTCTATAATAGACCGATAAAAAACCGATAAGAGGCAGCCTGCTTGTTGATAAGGTTCAGCCTTTCCGTAACATAAATCGCACACAGAATATACATTTTCCCCGAGAAGGTAACAATTGGGGTTTAACGCAGAATGCGGTAGGGATTACCCTACCCGGCGCCTGACCGGGAAAAATCGATTTATATGGAGGAGTGTTCATGGAATACGAAGGCGTCATCTCCCGGTACCGGCAGTGGATGGATCTCCCCGGCTCGATGCCGGTGATCTCCCTGCAAGAAGGCAATACCCCGCTGATCCCGGTTCCGCGCCTAGCCGGCGAGCTGGGAGGCGGCTTCGACCTGTGGGTTAAATTTGAGGGCATGAACCCGACCGGTTCTTTCAAAGACCGGGGGATGACGGTCGCCATCAGCGAGGCGGCCTCCCGGAGCGTGCGGGCGGTGATCTGCGCGTCGACGGGCAACACGGCAGCCTCCGCCGCGGCCTACGCGGCGCGGGCCGGGATGCGCGCGCTGGTGATTATCCCGGAGGGAAAGGTCGCGGCTGGAAAGCTGGCCGGAGCCGTGGCTTACGGCGCCGAAGTGGTCCAGATCGAGGGCTCCTTCGACGACGCGCTCAGCCTTGTGGTGGCGCTTTCGGAGAAATATCCGATCGCCCTGGTAAACTCGCTGAACCCCTACCGGCTGGAAGGGCAGAAAACCGCCGCGTTCGAGATCTGCGACCGGCTGGGGAGCGCCCCCGATTGGCTCTGCCTCCCGGTTGGGAATGCCGGCAACATCACCTCGTATTGGATGGGCTTCCGCCAGTACGATGCCCGCCGGGGCAGCGGCCTGCCGCAGATTCTGGGCGTTCAGGCGGCCGGGTCAGCGCCGCTCGTGCTGGGCCACCCGGTAGACCGTCCGGAAACGGTCGCGACGGCGATCCGCATCGGGCGTCCGGCGCGGGGCGAGCAGGCGCTGCAGGCTGCCGAAGAATCCCGCGGCCGGATTATCGCGGTCTCGGATGAGGAGATCTTATCCATGCAGCGCCGCCTGGCCCAAAACGGCGTTTGGGTCGAGCCGGCATCGGCGGCCGGGCTGGCTGGGCTGGCTCACGAGATCCAGGCAGGCCGCTTCGATCCCAACGGGCGCCGGATCGTCGCCGTCTGCACCGGCCACGGGCTGAAAGACCCGGAAATCATCGCCAAGTCGATGCCGAAGCCCCGCGTGATGCCGGCCACGCAGTCTGCGCTGGAGGAGGTTTGCCTGCGGGCAGCCGGCGGGGATTGATCCTCCCGGCCGCCGGGGTTCAGGCGCGGTCCACGATGATCACGTCGCGCCCGATCGAGCGCGTATATCTGGCCGGGATTTTTTGCCCGCCGCGGGACGCGGATCTTTCGTCACCCTCCCCCAGGTTGTAGCTGGCCAGCCGGCCGCTGGCGTCGATCTCGACATCCTCGACCTCTCCGATCTTGGTCCCGTCCATAGAAAGCAGCGGCCGGCCGTAGATCTGGCTCGAGGTGGAGACCCAGCGCTCGCTGCCGGGAAGCTCCTCGCGCGGCACGGCCACATCTGGCCGGTCGACCATCACCGCGTGGACGCCCCAGGCCTGAATGTCCCTCACCGGGATGGCGGCCACCTCCCGGTTGAAGATCCCTCCGCGAGAAAGCAGCAAAGCCGCCACGCGCAGTTCCTGCGGGTCGATCAGCACATCCTGGACGGCGCCGAGCTTCTGGCCGTTGAGGATGCTGATGATGGGCTTCCCCAGGATCTGCCGCATGGGCTGCGCGCTGCCTGCAGCCGGGGCTTGAGACGGCCCTTCGAACTGGCTTAACCTGGCGCCTGGCTCCCCCGGCGAGGGGACGGGGCCGGCGGCTACTTGCACGGGCCGCTCCCCCACCGGTTCCCGGATGGGCTGAGTATCCCGGGTTGGGTCCGGGTTTTCCTGTGGATCATCGTACGTATAGACTGTCATACCGGTAATCTCCTAAAGTCACTCCCACTTCACGGTACGATTCTATGGGGGAAGAAAGAAAAGGGCAAATGCGTGCCGAAAATCCGGGTTGACTATTTAAGCGAGAAGTATAAAATCAGATCAATCCACCATCCGGGGGCGCCTTCCAGCAGGCGAGGATGGGCGGGGCGCAAAGGCGGTAGGTAAATGGAAATCGTCATCCCGGAATTTTGCCTGGTGGTACTGATTGGCCCATCGGGTTCAGGAAAATCGACGTTTGCGCGCCGGTTTTTTCGCCCGTCCGAAATCTTGAGCTCAGACGAATACCGCGCGATCGTCAGCGACGATGCCAACAACCAGGCGGCGACCCGGGATGCATTTGAGGTCCTCCATCTCGTCGCGGAGAAGCGCCTGGCAGCCGGAAAGCTGACCGCCATCGACGCGACAAACGTCCAGCAGCCCGCCCGCCTGCCGCTGCTGGCCCTGGCCCGGCTGTACAACTGCCAGCCGGTGGCCGTGGTCTTTGACCTGCCCGAAGCGCTGTGCGCGGAGCGCAACCGCCTGCGCGAAGAGCGCCAGCTCGGCTCGGCGATCATCCACCGCCAGGTGGACCAGCTACACCGCTCTCTCCCCCAGATCCTCGGCGAGGAATTCCACCTGGCGTATACCCTCCACAGCGCGGAAGAGGAAGACGGCGCCAGCCTGCACCGGCGGCTGATGGACAGCAACCGCCGGTCCGAAACGGGTCCATTCGACATCATTGGCGACCTGCACGGCTGCTACGGCGAGCTCGAGCGCCTGCTGGAGAAGCTGGGCTACCGGGCGTCGCCGGCGAAGCCGCCGCTGCCGGGCTTATACGACCGCGTCTACGCTCACCCCGAGGGCCGGCGAGCCGTCTTTCTGGGGGACCTGGTCGACCGCGGCCCGCGCATCCTGGAGACGGTGCAGCTGGTGCGCAACATGGTCGGGGCAGGGACCGCGCTGTGCGTGCTGGGCAACCACGACGAAAAGCTGCTGCGCAAGCTGCGCGGCAGGAACGTGCAGATCACCCACGGGCTGGAGCTGACGCTGCGCGAAATCGAAAACCTGGCGGAACCGGTCCGCCAGGCTGCCCGCGATGGATTGGAGGAATTTCTGGCAGGGCTGCCAAGCCATCTCGTCCTGGATCGCGGCCGGCTGGTGGTGGCGCACGCCGGGATCAAAAAACCCATGATCGGCCGCGAATCGGCCCAGGTGCGCCAGTTCACCCTTTACGGCGAGACGACTGGCGAGGTGGACGAGTTCGGCCTGCCCGTCCGCGCCAGCTGGGCGGGGCGCTATCACGGCATGCCGCTGATCGTTTACGGCCATACCGCCGTCCTCCGCCCCGAGTGGCTGAACCATACGGTGAATATCGATACCGGCTGCGTGTACGGCGGAAAACTGACCGCGCTGCGCTACCCGGAGCTGGATTTCACCTCCGTACCGGCTGCGAGCGTTTACACGCCCGCGAAGCGCCCGCTCGGAGGGGCCGGGGTGGAGGCGCCGCCTGTCCCGGAACGCCGCCTGGGAGATGCAGGGGAGCCCTCGGGCTGATCTCCTGGGCTGGTCCTGCGGATTATTGTAAAATAAGCTCAGCGCACCGGCTGCGCGCACGCAAAATTGTGTTATGATATTTAAGATAAAAATATGAAAAAATCACCTGGTCCCACAATCCCCCCCGCGCGCATCCTGGGGATCGAATCCTCGTGCGACGAGACCGCAGCAGCGGTGATCGAGAACGGCCGCGTGCTGCAGTCGAGCGTGGTTGCCTCGCAGATCGACCTGCACGCCCAGTATGGTGGGGTGTTCCCCGAGGTGGCCTCGCGCCAGCACGTCAAGTCGATCTATGCGATCGTGGAGCAGTCGCTCTCGGGCGCCCACCTGGCGCTGGGCGAGCTGGATGCGATCGCGGTCACCCGCGGGCCGGGCCTGGCCGGATCGCTGGTGGTGGGCCTGAACATGGCCAAGGGACTCGCCCTGGGCAGCGGGCTGCCCCTGGTGGGCGTGAACCATCTGGAGGGGCACATCTATTCGGCCTGGGTTTACCCGGCCGGCGACCCCGAGCCGCCCGAGCCGGTTTTTCCCCTTCTGGCGCTGCTTGTCTCCGGCGGGCATTCCGAGCTGGTGCTCATCCCCGAGCACCTGAAGTACCAGCGCCTGGGCGGCACCCTGGACGACGCCGCCGGCGAAGCGTTTGATAAGGTGGCGCGGCTGATCGGTTTGCCCTACCCGGGCGGGCCGTCCATCCAGAAGGCCGCGGAAGGCGGCAATCCCAGGGCTTTCAACTTCCCGCGCGCCCGGCTGGACGGCAGCTGGGATTTCTCCTTCAGCGGGCTCAAGACCGCCGTCCTGCGCACCGTCCGCCAGTACGAGGAAGAAAAAAAGCACCTGCCGGTCGAAGACCTGGCGGCCTCTTTCCAGGCCGCCGTGGTTGACGCGCTTTTCACCAAGACCATCAAGGCGGCCCAGCAGTATGCGGTTCGCCAGATCCTGGTCGCCGGGGGAGTTTCCGCCAACCGCGCGCTCCGGGAGGCGTTTCTTTCTCAGTCCGAGTTCCCCGTCCACATTCCACGGCTTTCGCTGTGCACCGATAACGCCGCCATGATTGCCTCTGCCGGGTATTTCAGGTTCATCTCCGGCCAGCGGGATGGAGCGGATATCGATGCGCTGCCGACCTGGCCGCTCTCTTGATCGCACCCGTGTAACTTTTCGAATGAGGATACATCTAAATGAGTGATCCGAGTCAACCGGCCGCGCTATCGGTCGAGGAGTTGAAATCCGGAAACCGTGCGGAGTTCGCCCGGTTCGTCGAGGCCTATTCGAACCAGATTTACCGGTTGGGCCTGCGCATCCTCAACGATCCTCAGGATGCGGAAGATGTTTTACAAGAGACCTTTCTCAAAGCCTTCCGGGCGCTGCCGGAGTTCGAAGGGCGCTCGAGCCTTTCAACCTGGCTCTACCGCATCGCGGTAAACGAGGCCCTGATGCTGCTGCGCCGGCGCTCGCCGGCCGCGGTCTCGATCGATGCGGAAAAAGAGTCCGCCGATGGCGAGCTTGAACCCGTTCAGGTGGTCGACTGGTGCTGCCTGCCGGAGAACGAGCTGCTCTCCACCGAGGGGCGCCGCTTCCTGGACCAGGCGATCGAGCGGCTTCCCGCGAACCTGCGCATCGTCTTCGTCCTGCGAGACATCGAAGGTCTTTCGATCCGGGAGACTGCCGAAGCGCTGGATTTGACTGAAACTGCTGTAAAAACCCGCCTGCTGCGCGCGCGATTGAACCTGCGGGATCAATTATCAGGCTATTATAGCGAGCGGATGGTGGAGACCAAGCGACCATGAAGAAGCCTTCGAACTGTGAGCAACTGGTGGAGAGCCTGTCGGATTATGTCGACGGCACCCT
>JAJYJF010000151.1 GCA_021796375.1 Chloroflexota bacterium
CGATCTGGACCCGCAGCCCCCCAGGCGGCCGTCTCTCCCCGGAAGGACTGAACCAGCGGGGTGAGCAGGATCGGGATGCCGGTCAGGATCAGGAAAACAAGGAAACCGGGTGAGGGATTTTTCTCCGTTCTGGTGATCGTCCTGCCTGGGGGAGGGGCAGGCGCGGGATTAACCACTCAAAGAGAAACTGAAGCGGGTCGACCTCCTGAGGGGGTCGACCCATTCTATTGAACTATCCTGTTCAACCTGTTTACTTCTCCGCCATGCTGTTTGTCTTTGCCGGGATCGTGGCCGGGGTACCGACCGGATCCAGCCATTCGGCCGAGCGCGCGCCGTTGCCGTGCACAGTCTCGTGGAAGGTCTTCTGGATGGCGCGGGTAACCGGGCCCATCTTGCCGTTGCCGATGGTGCGGAAATCCACCTCGGTGACCGCGATGCACTCGGCCGCGGTGCCGGTGAGGAACATCTCGTCAGCGATGTAGAGCTGGTCGCGCGAGATGGGCAGCTCGAGCACCTCATAGCCCATGTCCTTCGCCACGGTGATCAGCGAATCGCGGGTGATGCCCTCCAGGATCTCGGCCGTGTAGGGGGTGTACAGCTTGCCGCCGCGCACCAGGAACAGGTTCTCGCCGGTACATTCCGCCACGTAGCCCTGCGGGTCGAGCATGATGGCTTCGTCGAAGCCCAGCCTAGCCGATTCGGTCTTGGCCAGCACCGAGTTGGCGTAGTTGCCGCTGATCTTGGCTTTGGTCATCATCACGTTCGGGTGGTGGCGGGTGAACGAGGACACGTTCATGCGGATCCCGGATTCGAGGGCTTCCTCGCCCAGGTAATCGCTCCACTCCCACACGGCGATCCCCAGATTGGCTTGACCCACGTCGATATTCAGGTTGGGGTTCGGCGTGGTGTGATAGATCAGCGGGCGGATGTAGCATTGGCGAAAGCCGTTGGCCGAGATCGTCAGCATGATCGCATCCCGGATGTCGGAAGCGGTCCATGGGACCTCCCGGAAGCCGAGGATCTTGGCGGAGTTCAGCAGCCGGTCGACGTGCTCATTCATCCGGAATACCGCCGGACCTTGATTGGTGTCGTAGCAGCGGATGCCCTCAAATACGGCGAGGCCGTAATGCAGCCCAGAGGTCAGAAAGTGGACGTTGGCTTTCTCGAACGGGACCAGGTCGCCGTTCATCCAGATGAAGCTTGATTCTAAGCCCATAGTAGTCTCCTCATAAAGAATAATGCTAGCCAGCCACCTGGAATGGAAAATGCCCGGCTAGAGATTACGCGATGCGCCGCAAGATTTCGTCGGCCATGGCGCGCGTGCCCAGGCTGCCGCCCAGGTCGGCCGTCCGGCAGCCGGCGGAGATGCTTTTTTCGACCGCGCTTTCGATCGCGGCCGGCTCAGCTTCCAGCTTGAAGCTGTAGCGCAGCAGCAGGGCTGCGCTCAGGATGGTCCCGATCGGGTTGGCGATACCGCGCCCGGCGATATCCGGCGCGGAGCCGTGGATCGGCTCGTACAACCCCGGTCCCTGGGTGGCGAGCGAGGCGGAGGGCAGCATGCCCATCGACCCGGCCAGCACGGAGGATTCGTCGGTCAGGATGTCTCCGAACATGTTCTCGGTGACCACCACGTCGAAGCTGGCGGGGCTGGTCACCAGGCGCATGGAAGCGGTGTCGACCAGCATGTGGCTGAGCTCCACCTCGGGATAGCGCTCCTTGACCTGGACGGCGACCTGCCGCCACAGGCGCGAGCTCTCCAATACATTGGCCTTATCTACCGAGGTGAGCTTCCGGCGGCGGCCCTGCGCCAGCCGGAAGGCCAGGTCCACGATCCGCTCGATCTCGAAATCCTGGTACTCGAGGGTATCGACCGCACGGGTGTGGCCGTCGACCACGTCGCGTCCCTTGGGCTGGCCGAAGTACAGCCCGCCGGTCAGCTCGCGCACCACCACCAGATCCACCCCGGCCAGCTTCTCGGGCTTGAGCGGCGAGGCGCCGACGAGCTCCGGATAAACGCGCACCGGGCGCAGGTTGGCAAACACGCCCAGGCCCTTGCGCAGCCCGAGCAGCCCCTGTTCCGGGCGGACTTTGGCCAGGGGGTCGTCCCACTTTGGGCCGCCGACCGCCCCCAGGAGGACCGCATCGGCGGCCTGGCAGTCGGCGAGGGTCTCGTCGGTCAGCGCGGCGCCGTAGCGGTCGATCGAGCAGCCGCCCATCAGGCGCTCGCTGAAGCGAAACGTGTGCCCGTAGCGGCTGGCGACATGCTCCAGCACGCGCACCGCTTCACCGACCACCTCTGGCCCGATGCCGTCGCCAGGTAAAAGTACGATGTTTGCTTCCATGCTAGTGCACCACCATCAATCCGTACTCGACCGAATCGCTGAGGGCCTGCCAGGAGGATTCGATGATATTCTGTGAGGCGCCCACGGTGCTCCACTGCTTGGTGCCGTTGCGCGTATCGATCAGCACGCGCGTGATGGCGCCGGTGCCGGTGGTGGAATCGAGGATGCGCACCTTGTAATCCGAAAGGTGGAAAGCCTCGACCATGGGGTAGCGCGGCTGGAGCGCCTTGCGCAGCGCCAGGTCCAGCGCATTGACCGGTCCATTGCCTTCCGCCGCGGTGTGGAAGATCTCGTCACCGATGCGGACCTTGACGGTAGCCTCGGCGAAGATCCCGCGGCCGCGCCGGTGCTCCACGGTCACCATGAAATCGATCATCTCGAAGGGGGGCTGGTAGCCCTTCTCCTGGCGCTTCATGCGCAGCAGCACGGAAGCCTCGGCAGCCTCAAACGAATAGCCGCGCGCCTCGAGGTTCTTGATCTCGTCCAGCACGTCGCTGGCGGCCTCGCTGGTCGGCTTCAGCCCGAACTCCTCGGCTTTGCTGATCAGGTTGCCGCGCCCGGCGAGCTCCGATACAACCACGCGCATGCGGTTGCCGACCAGCGCCGGGTCGATGTGCTGGTAGCTGCGCTCGCTGCGGCGCATCGCGGCCACGTGGATCCCGCCCTTGTGGGCGAAAGCCGATTCTCCCACGTAAGCCAGGTGCTCGTCGGGGGCGAGGTTGGCGATCTCGGCCACGAAATGGGACAGGCGGTACAGCTGCTCCAGCTGGCCGTCCGGCAGGCAGCGCTGGTCCAGCTTGATCTCCAGCGTCGGGATGATCGAGCACAGGTTGGCGTTGCCGCAGCGCTCGCCGTAGCCGTTGATCGTGCCCTGAACCTGGGTGCAGCCTGCCTGGAACGCCGCCAGCGAGTTGGCAACCGCGCACTCGCTGTCGTTGTGGGCGTGAATTCCCAGCGGAAGGTCCAGCGCGGCCTTCACCTGGCTGACGATCTGGCCGACCTCCCACGGCATCGAGCCGCCGTTGGTGTCGCACAGTACCAGCGTCTCCGCGCCGCCGCGCGCCGCGGCGCGCAGGGTTTCGAGGGAATAGGCCGGGTCCGCCTTGTACCCGTCGAAGAAGTGCTCGGCGTCATAGATCACCCGGCGGCCGCGCTCGCGCAGGTAGGCGATCGATTCCTCGATGATCCGCAGGTTGTTCTCGGGGGTGGTGCGCAGCACCTCCAGCACGTGCAGCATCCAGGTTTTCCCCACCAGGGTGCAGACGGGCGTCCCCGATTCGAGGAGCGCCTGGATGTTGGCGTCTTCAGCCGGGGTGGCGTCTGCGCGGCAGGTGGAGCCGAAAGCGACCAGGCTGGCGTGCTTCCACTGCATGGCGGTTGCGCGCCGGAAGAACTCGGCATCCTTGGGGTTCGAGCCCGGCCAGCCGCCCTCGATAAAGGCCACGCCGAGATCGTCCAGCGATCTCGCGATGCGCAGCTTATCCTGCACCGAGAGAGAAAGGTCCTCCCGCTGGGTGCCATCGCGCAGGGTGGTATCGTAGATTTCGATCACTTTTCCCCTAGCCTTTGTTCGTAAGCGATAATTTGCGGCTCGAAACCGAGCAGGTAGCCGAGCTCGTCCGTGCCGTTCAGCAAGCAGGTCTTCGAGAAGGGGTCGATGGGGAAGCCGACCTTTTCGCCCGAGGGGAGGGTCAGCTCCTGGCTGGCCAGGTCGATGCTGACCTGGGCGGCGGGGATTTCTTCGATCTGCTCGAGCAGCCGGAGGTGAACCGCGGGCTCGAGGATGAGCGGCAGCAGGCCGTTTTTCAGCGAGTTGCTGCGCAGGATATCCGCGAACGAGGGAGCGATCACCGCGCGAAAGCCGTAGTCCATGAGCGCCCAGGGGGCATGCTCGCGGGAGGATCCGATGCCGAAGTTCGCGCCGGCGAGGAGCACTGCCGAGCGCTTTGATTCGGGCCGGTTGAGAACGAAATCGGGTTTCGGCGAGCCATCCGCGTCGTAGCGCCAATCTTCAAACAGATGTTCGCCCAGGCCGGTTTTTTCGGTGGTCTTGAGGAAGCGCGCCGGGATGACCTGGTCGGTATCGATGTTGTCGATCGGCAGGAGCACCACGGTGGAGGTCAGGGTTGTGAGTTTTTGCATAGAAGAATTTGAAAGAGAATGGTGATTCGAGAATAGTGATTGGTAATTGGGCCTGTGGGCGTTTGGGTCGAGGATGTTCCCCTTTCCCCACTCGAAGCGCGGGGAAAGGGGCCAGGGGCTCAAGTTTTCAGCTTCCTGGCATCCGCCACCCGGCCGGCGACGGCGGTGGCGGCGGCGGTCAGGGGGCTGGCGAGCATGGTGCGGCCTCCCTTGCCCTGGCGGCCTTCGAAGTTGCGGTTGCTGGTGCTCACGGCCACCTGGCCGGGCGAGAGCTGGTCGCCGTTCATCGCGATGCACATGCTGCAGCCGGGCTCGCGCCATTCCGCGCCCGCGGCGAGGAAGACCTGGTCCAGGCCTTCAGCCTCGGCCTGCTTCTTCACCTGCTGCGAGCCAGGCACCACCAGCGCGCGCACCCCCGCGGCGACCTTTCGCCCGGAGAGCACGCTGGCTGCCAGCCGCAGGTCCTCCAGCCGGCCGTTGGTGCAGGAGCCGATAAACACCACATCCACCGGGTGACCGATCAGCGGCTGGCCGGGGGTCAGCCCCATGTAGGCCAGCGCTTTTTCCAGCGCGGCTCGCTCGTGCGGGTCGGAGAACGCTGCCGGGTCTGGGACGCGCCCGGAGACCGGCCGGGCCATACCCGGGTTGGTGCCAAAAGTGATCATCGGCTCCAGCGCCGCGGCGTCCAGGTCTACGGTTTTATCGTACTGGGCGCCTTCATCGGAGGGCAGCTTCCGCCAGGCAGCGACCGCCTGGTCCCAGGCCGTCCCCTGCGGGGCGAAGCGCCGCCCGGCCACATAAGCGAAGGTGGTATCGTCCGGGGCGATCATCCCCGCGCGCGCGCCGGCTTCGATGGACATGTTGCAGACGGTCATGCGCTGCTCCATGCTCAGCGCGCGGATGGCGGAACCGCCGTATTCCAGCACGTAGCCGGCCCCACCGCCGGTGCCGATCTTCGCGATCAGCGCCAGGATGATATCCTTGCCGGTGATCCCGGCGGGGATCCGGCCGTCGATCTGCACCAGGCAGGTTTTGGGCCGGTATTGGAGCAGCGCCTGGGTCGCAAGGACGTGCTCGACCTCGCTGGTGCCGATCCCAAAAGCCAGCGCCCCGAAGGCGCCGTGGGTGGAGGTATGGCTGTCGCCGCATACCAGCGTCATCCCGGGCTGGGTCAGGCCGAGCTCGGGGCCGATCACGTGGACGATCCCCTGGTTGGGGCTCTCGAGGCCGTAATACGGGATGTCAAACTCGCGGCAGTTCGCCTCCAGGGCGGCGATCTGCCGGCGGGAAAGCTCATCCGCGAAGGCCATGCGCCCCAGCGAGGTCCCGTCCGCCGTTCGGGTTGGAACGCCGTGATCCATGGTCGCGGCGGTTTTATCCGGGCGGCGGACCTTGAGGCCCTGCTGGCGCAGCCCCTCGAACGCCTGGGGAGAGGTCACCTCGTGCACCAGGTGCAGGTCGATGTACAGGACGGCGGGCGAGCCCGGCTCCTGGGCGACGACGTGACCCTCCCAAATCTTGTCAAATAGCGTGCGCGGCCCGGTCATAAATTATATTTCTCGGTCAGCTCCGCGGACACACCCGGGTCCGGATTGGAGGTGGGTTCGTCCACCGTCTCGGACGCGCTGGGGTCGGCGGTGAGGCCG
>JAJYJF010000152.1 GCA_021796375.1 Chloroflexota bacterium
CTTCTCCTGCAGTGTTTCGCATTCATCCTGTTAACAACTTTGTAATGCTGCCCTCAGCGGGTGATAACGGCGCGCCAGAGAATTGACTAGCCGGGGCGGGGCAAGGTATAATCTTTCAACCGGGTAACACTTCAATGGCAGGGGTGGCATCGTCGAGGCCTGATTTATGGCGCTAAAAGGAAATTTGCGCGATTTCCCCGTGACCCAAATTTTAAATTTGGTGAATTTAGCCTCTAAAACGGGGACACTGGTCGTCGAAGGCCCGGATGAAACTGCGCGGATCAGCTTCCGGGAGGGAAAGCTGGCCTATGCCCGGCTCGGACAGGAAGACAACAGCCTGGCAGCCGTTCTCCACCGCAACCGGAAAATCAATACGGCCCAATACCGCATCCTCCACGAGCGGGCAGCCAACATCACCGATAAAGAGCTGGGCCTGCTGCTGATCAATGCCGGGTTCGTCAACCAGCAAGACGTCCTCGCCAGTCTGCAGCAGTACTTCGGCGGGGTCGTCCGCCGGCTCTTCACCTGGGCCGATGGGCTGTTCCACTTCGAGAATGACGCCGGGATCCCCGCGGATAAGATCGCCGTGAAGGTGGACCTGGAGAACCTGATCATCGAGGGTT
The DNA here is from genome assembly GCA_021796375.1 of Chloroflexota bacterium. Classification (GTDB taxonomy): domain Bacteria; phylum Chloroflexota; class Anaerolineae; order Anaerolineales; family Anaerolineaceae; genus JAJYJF01. The sequence continues at coordinate 624 of JAJYJF010000152.1, forward strand.
CTCGCCAGATGCGCGAGTGGGAACAGCTCCAGGCGGAGATTCCCAGCCTGGATATGTCCTTGAAGTTTGCCGACCGGCCGGGCGCGAACATTCGCAACGTGAACCTCAGCGTAGAAGAGTGGCGGGTCGTTTCTTATATCAACCCGAAAAATACGATCCGGCAGATCGGCCGGGCGACCAAGATGAACGACATGCAAATCAGGCGGATCATCTACGGTCTCCTCCAGGCCGGGCTGATCGAGGTCATCCGTCCCTCCTCCGCGTCAGCGGTCCCCAGCCGTGCCTTTCAGACGGTGAACAAGGAAGAGCAGAAATCGCTCGTCAACCGGCTTATCAGCCGCATCCGCTCGCTCTAATGATCCTTGAGGACGCTCTCTTATGCAGACGGTAAAAATGGTGGTGACCGGCCCATTCAATGCCGGAAAGACAGAATTTATCCGTTCGGTCTCCGAGATTGATGTGGTATCCACCGAGAGGAAAATCTCATCCGAAGCGGAACGGGTAAAAGAAACCACCACCGTCGCCATGGATTTTGGCCGGATTTCGATCGATGAAACCCTCGTCCTTTACCTGTTTGGGACGCCTGGGCAGAAGCGCTTCGATTTCATGTGGGAAATTCTGTCCGAAGGGATGCTCGGCTTCATCGTTATGGTCGACAGCACCCGGCCCGAGACCTTCCGCGAGGCGCGCAGCATCCTGGAAACCTTCCGCGCCTACGCACCGACCCCATACATCGTGGCCGCCAACAAGCAGGATATGGAGGATGCCTGGGAGGTGGAGGACATGCGCTATGCCCTGCGCCTCGACCCGAAGGTCAGGCTGCTGCCCTGCACCGCGACCAGCAAGGAGTCGGTTAAATCGGTGCTGCTCGAGCTCCTCTACAGCATCCTCGAGGAGATGGAATCCGCGGGCTGAGCTTGGTTGATCCCGCTGCGCTCAGATTCGGAAAAGTTAATTTCCGGCATCTCTGGAGCTTCTCATCTCAGAATCCCCAAAGTCCTGACAGAATCAAATAAGGATTGAACCGAAAGGCGGAGGGACCAGTTGGCCCCCCGCCCTTTGGTACTTCCCGAGGGAACCGAGGGACCTATAGAACCTGTCCCTTGCCCCGTATCTCGAGGCGTGGCCGAGGGACGCCCCCAGATGGCCAACGATTGCCGGAAAACGCAATCTGGGAGCGGGGTTGGGGTGGGGGTTTTATTCAAAGAATCTGGATTGAACATGGACCATCCAAAAGATAAAATTAACGTCAATTCGGGGTAATTATTCCATGTCATCCTGAGCCGGTTCACCTGTACTTTGGGTGAACCGTGCGAAGGATCTGGCTCTGTGAAGAGATGGAGAAAAAACCAGACCCTCACCTGCACTTGCATCATGGCCTGCCAAGGACCCTGGCGTAAATCGTCCAGGTACAAGTGTCACAAGGGCTGCCCGCTTCGCGAGAGCATGGCAGCCCAGTTCAGGATGACAAACAGGCTTATCCCAAACTAAGGGTAAATCAGGGAAAGTCCATGGTTTTACAGCCTTTTTGCGGTTCCCCCGGTGCTGTTTTAGGGATAGTCCTACCTACCCGCCCGCCAGGGAAACGGCTATATTTTTTTCATCAGGGAATGGATGGAGCAAAACCGGCAAGAGCCTCGCAAGCAAGTTCCTGATGATCTCGTGGTGATACCAGTAGGAGGGATTGCAATGGTGCTGTTAATGGAAAACCGGGCCTTCGATATGGTTCCGCTCAAGTATCTGTACCTACAGGAAGTTCAACGGAAAGGTTTTCTCCCCGCGCACGCCGCGATGCTGCGCGAGATTAAGCACAGGCTGGATGCTCAACCGCATTACGCCCGCTCGCAAGAGCGCGCGGTGTCCGAGGCGGTGCGGATGCATACCCGGCTGATCTTCATGGCGGCATTCGCCCGCTGCTCGCTCCCGCCCGTTCCGGAGATGGACAGTTTGTTTGTCGAGGTCTTCGGTGAGTTCAGCCGCCCGGCGCTAGCCCGGCGCCTGCATTAAACGCGCTCCGACCAGGCTTGAGAACCAGGGGAAGACCTCTCAGGCCAGGAGCTTCAGCATTTTTTCCGTTGTTTTCAGCCCGCTTCCGGTAAACACCGAGACGATGCGCTCGGTGGGCCCGGCGCTCCGCAGGTACTGCCTGAGCCCGGCGACGGTGGCCGCCGCCGTCGGCTCGATATAAATTCCCAGCCGGCTGATCTCGCGGAGCGCCTCGCGGATCTCCGCCTCGCTCACGGTCAGGAACGTCCCCCCGCTCTGGCGGACGGCATCGACGATCTGCGGGCCGCGGATGGGATCGGCGATGGCAATCCCCTCCGCCAGCGTATCCTCTTTGCGGATAGCCGGATTGCTGCCCAGGTGGTCCCGGAAGGCCAGGGCCAGCGGGGCGCACGCCTGGCTCTGGACCGCAATCAGGCGGGGTGGATTTTCGATCACCCCCTGCGCGCGCAGCTCGGCGAACCCGATCGCCGCCCCCAGCAGCAGAGTGCCGTTCCCGGCCGGCAGCACCAGGGCGTCCGGCGCCTGCCATTCCAGCTGCTCGCAGACCTCGTAGGCGAAGGTCTTTGTCCCCTGAAAGAAAAACGGGTTCCACGAATGGCTGGCGTAGTAGGTGGTCTGCGCGGCCTGCAGGACGGCCCGCGCGGTATCCTCCCGCGAGCCGGGCACCCGGATCAAATTGGCCCCATACCATTGGATCTGGGCCAGCTTCGCCGCCGCGGTATCCTCGGGGACGTAAATGGTGCATTCGATCCCGGCCCGGGCGCAGTAAGCCGCCACCGCGCACCCGGCGTTCCCCGAGGAATCCTCGACCACCGCGGGGATCGCCAGCTCGCGAGCTTTGCTGATCATGACCGCCGCTCCGCGGTCTTTGTAGGACCCGCTCGGGAAGAGGTGGTCCTGCTTGATCCAGACCTGCCGCCCGTCGATGGGCAGCGCCAGCAGCGGAGTGAACCCCTCTTCAAAGGAAACGATGGAACGATCTTTTTGGACCGGCAGCGCTTCCCGGTAGCGCCACAAATTCGGCTTGCGCTGGCCGAGCGCAGCCCAGTCCAGCCGAGGGGTGAACTGGAGATCCAGGACCCCGCCGCACTCGCAGCGCCAGCGCGGGTCATCCAGCGCATAGGTCCTCCGGCAGCTCCGGCAGATGAGCGCATCCATTCCGTTTTATCCCTCGCAGACCAGGTTTTCGAGCATGGAGGTGGTCATCGATTTCGGGCGCTCGATGGGCTTCTGGAGCGCGCGCGACCAGACGGCAAACGTTGTCAGCCCGAGGATGCGGCTGACCCCGAACAGCACGGTGTAGAAATCGGGTTCTCTGACCCCGTAGGCATACTGCAGGGTCCCGGTGATCGCGTCCACGTTGGGCCACGGGTTTTTCACCCGGCCATACTGAGAAAGGACGCCCGGCAGCACGTCGTAGACCAGCATCACCAGGCGCAGCAGCTCGTCATCCGGCAGATATTTCCTGCCGAACTCCAGCTGGGCGGTGAAGCGCGGGTCGGTCACGCGCAAAACCGCGTGGCCGTAGCCCGGGATCACCCTGCCGCTGTTCAGGATGTCCCAGGCGTAGGAGCGGATCTGTTCCTCGGTCGGGAAGGAATCGAAGGCAGCCCGCAGGTCCAGCAGCCAGCGGATGCATTCCTGGTTCGCGATCCCGTGCAGGGGGCCGGCCAGTCCGTTCATCGCCGCCGAAGAGGCGTAGTAGATATCCGAGAGGGCAGAGTTCACCAGGGCGGAGACGTGCGCGCTGACGTTCGCGCCCTCATGATCGGCGTGCAGGATGAAGAACAGGCGGGTCAGCTCCTCATACTGCCATTCCCCGGACCTGCCGATCATGTGCGCGAAGTTGGCGCCCCAATCCAGCTGCGGGTCAGGGGCGATGTACAGCCCGTTGCGGTACTTCTTATTGTAGATGTAGGCGGCGATGGCGGGCAGCTTGGCGGTCAGGTTAAGGCTGTCCTGCAGGGTGGGCAGCCAGTACTCCGGTTTGCGCAGCCCATCGGAGTAAGATGAGGAAAAGATGGATTCATTTTGCAGCGCCAGGATGGCATGCGAGAACATGGTCATCGGATGGGTCTTCTGGGGAAGCGCATCGAGCATGTCCAGCACGTAGCCGGGGACCGGGCTGCGCACCTTCCATTCCGCCTCAACCTCCTGCGCCTGGCCCAGGGTGGGGATTTCGCCGGTCATCAGCAGGTAGTACAGGCCGCCCGCCAGCGGGTATTCGGAGCCGGCCGCTTTGGGGAGCCGCTCAAGCACCTCCGGGATGGTGTAGCCGCGGTAAAGAATCCCCCGGTACGGGTCCAGGTACGAGATATCGCTCACCTGGACGTGGACCCCGCGCATGCCCCCAAATATCTGGTCAACGGTGATCTCGCACACCTTCTTCGAGCCGTGCTCGGCAACCAGCCGCTTCACCCGCTCCCTCCAGGCGGGGATTTGCTCCGCTATTTTGTCTTCGATGATCATCTTGCCTGCTCCTTCAACGATGGATTTGCTCCACGGTAACCCATCTCGATTGAAATCTTCCGGGCAACCGTCAGAATCATAGGGATGTAGCGAGCGAAGGCTTCATCGGTAAACCGCTGGCCGGGTCCTGAGATGGTAATGGCCGCCACCGTCTCGCCGTTGTAATCAAAAATCGGGGCCGCGACGCCGGAGGCTTCGATCAGCCATTCTCCCCGGCTGACGGCATAGCCTGCCTGGCGGATACGCTCCAGCTCGCCGCGCAGGAGGACCGGATCGCTGATGGTGTGCGGGGTGAGCGGCTCCAGGGTGCTGGAGCGGATGATCTCTTCCTGGCGGTCTTCCGGCAGAAAAGCCAGCAGCACCTTGCCGGCGGAGCCCGCGTGCAGCGGCAGCCGGCGGCCGATCCGGGCAACGATGCGCACGTTGAGCGGACTCTCCAGGCGCTCCACGCAGACCCGGTCGCTCCCGTCGCGCACGTAAAGACTGATGGTCTCCTGCGTTTCACGCTGAAGCTCTTGCATGTAGTCCAGGGCTTTGGTGCGGACGTCTAGGGTATTGGAGTAGATCCCGGCCCAGACCATCACCTTGGGGCCGATCATGTAGGCCCGTGTGGCGGGGTTCTGGGAGAGGACCCCGGCGTCCTTCAAGGCAGCCAGCAGCCTGCCGGCCGTGCTGGAGGAGAGCTTCGCCATGCGGGCAACCTCGCGCACCCCGAGCTCAGGGTGTTCGAGCGAAAAGCAGTCAAGCAGCTCGACCGCTCGGGCGAGCGTGTGGATTGGTTCAGCCGGCATGTTCTGTTTGTCCCATATCTTGGGACAGCGTCCCAAAAATGATTGGTCCAGTTTATCCGATCCGCGGAGAACTGTCAAGGGAAACCGGCGCGGTGTTAGCCCAAAGTAGTAGAGTCCCCTTTTGCCAAAATTAAAATGTCCCCTTTGAAAGGGACGCAAAGTGGACGAACTACTTACGATGAGCAAACAAGAATTATCCCGTCTCGAAGTCATGCAGC
>JAJYJF010000153.1 GCA_021796375.1 Chloroflexota bacterium
CCGCCCGCTCAGGCTCCAGCCGTAAAACACGCTGCGGACGATCAAAGCCTGCGGATCGATCTCAGCCACCGCCCGCTCGCCGGCCAGCTTGTGGCGCGCGTACGTGTTCAGCGGGTTGGGGGAATCTTCCTCGCTGAAATAGCCCTTCTGCCCATCGAAGACCGCGTCGGTGGAAAGATGCACCAGGCGGATCCCTTCCCGGGATGCGGCCTGCGCCACCCAACCCGGCAGGCGGGCATTCAGCTCCTCGGAGAGCCCCGGGTTTTCCTCGCAGCGATCCGGGTAAGCCAGGGCGGCGCAGTGGAAAATGGCGTCGGGCCGGGCGGCTTCCACGAGCCGGGCGACGCTTTCAGGCGCGTCCAGGCTGGTTTCCACCACGCGGAAGGGGACGCCCCGCAGGGGGTGCGCATGGACCTGGCCGGTCACTTCGTGCCGTTCCGCCGCCGCCAGCGCCAGGTGCAGCCCCAACAAACCGCTCGCCCCGGTGACGAGCAGGCGCATCAGCTCAGCCCTTTTCCATTCGCGAGCGCCAGCTCGATGGGCTGGATGATCTGGCGGATCTGCTCCACGTCCAGCCACTGCTGGTTGGTGTTCGACCCGTAGCGGAATCCGTCCGGCAGCGCCGCGCCGCGCTCTTGCCAGTCCCAGCCAAACGGGCGCGCCCAGAAGCCCATCGGCGGCTGGACGACGAACATGTCCTCCAGCTCAACGCTCGTCCGGGCTTCATCTTCGTTGATCAAGACCTCGTGCAGCTTCTCGCCCGGCCGGATCCCCACCACCTGCACCTCCGCCTCCGGCGCGATAGCCCGGGCCAGATCGACCACTTTCATGCTGGGGATCTTGGGGACAAAAACCTCCCCGCCGTGCATCTGCTCGATGCAGCGCGCCACGAAGCGCACGCCCTGCTCGAGCGAGATCCAGAAACGCGTCATCCGCTCGTCGGTAATGGTGATCTTGCCCGCCTGCCGCTGCTGGATGAAGACCGGCACAACGCTCCCCCGGCTTCCGACCACGTTGCCGTAGCGCACGCAGCTGAAGCGCGTGGATGTGCCGGCGGCGTAGGCGTTGCTCTGCACGAAGAGCTTCTCCGCCGCCAGCTTGGTGGCCCCGTAGAGGTTGACCGGGTTGACCGCCTTATCCGTCGAGAGCGCCAGCACCTTTTTGACCCCTGCTTCGAGGGCGGCGTCGATCACGTTCGACGATCCCAGGATGTTGGTTTTGATGGCCTCGCTCGGGTTGTACTCGCAGGCCGGCACCTGCTTGAGCGCGGCCGCGTGGACGACGATATCCACACCGTGGAAGGCGCGGATCAGGCGGTCCCTGTCGCGCACGTCCCCGATGAAGTAGCGCAGGGCGGGGTGATCGTACCCGGAAGCGCGCATCTCGTGCTGCTTGAGCTCGTCCCGGCTGTAGACGATGATCTTGCCGGGGTGAAAGTCCTTCAGCATCACCTCGATGAACTTCTTGCCGAACGATCCCGTCCCCCCGGTGATGAGTACTACCTTGTCAGTCCAGTCCATGGTGTCTCCTGGAAGAAATGATGGGTGAATGGGGTTGGGTGAATGGAAAGGGTAATCGGTCCATTGGGAGATCAGGCAACCTGGAGCCCTGATTGCCTGGTCGCCTCGTCGCCGGATCACAAATCACGATTCACAATTCACGTCTCACCATTCACTTTTTCCGTATCACAATGAGCGGATACTGCCCGTTCCGGCCCATCCAGCCCGGAAAGCGCTCCTCGAGCCGGAAGAGAATCTTCAGCCAGAAACGCCCGGCGGTTTGAGGGTGGATCACCGCGCGCAGAAACCGGACGCTGACGCTGCGCCAGCAGCGGATCTCGTACGGCATCTTGTCTCCGAGCGTTTCCGCGAGCCAAGCCGGGTCGTATTTCTGGATAAAGGTGCCGGTCACCTGCTTCGGCGCCCGATCCGCGGCCGGCTGGGAGGGGGCTTCCGGCGGGGCCTGCCCGCCGATGCGGCGGCCCGCCGCGGTCAGCCGTTCGGCAAGCCGCACCAGCCCGCCGAGCCTGGCCATCAGGGGAGAGTTCGTCCAGCCGTTGACGATCACCGCCGGGCAGCCCGGCGCGAGCGCCCGGTACAGCTCCGCGTAAGCCTGGGCATGGTCCTCCGGGGGCAGGTGGTGCAGGGTATGCAGCGACACAACGCTCTCGAAAGCTCCCGGCCGGAACGGCAGGTGGGCGACGTCGGCGACCACGTACAGGCCCCGCTCGCCAAGCCGCTTGCGCGCCTCCTGCAGGGCGACGATCGAGAGATCCGCGCAGACCCGGAAGGTAAAGCCCTGCGAGTAGGTGAGGTATTCCGGGTACTGGACGGGGCCGGAGCCCGCGTCGAGCAGGTAGCGTCCGGCCGGCTTCAGAAAACGCCCCACGCGCAGGTGGCAGCGGTGGATGTACTCGCGGGACACCGGCCGCAGGTCTTCGTAGCGCGCGTTCTGGTAGACGCCCTCGCCGACCTGCTGCCAGCCGACCTGGTCGTAAAATTCGCGCACCTGCTGCTTGATTTCCGCGGTTTGCATGTCTGCAGGCTTCACGCCGGGATCGAAGTCCAGTCCAGGCGTTCTCCGGTCAGGTAGCGGAAGGTCTGTCCATACTGCTGCATGCCTTCCGGGCTAAGCACCGATTCCATCGGGTGGGCCTGGTAATCTTCCCACAGCCGGACCAGATGCCAGGGGAAAGGCCTGGGGAAATCGAAGAAGAAGCGGTAGGCGTAGGCCCAGGCAAGCTCCATCTGCTGGTGGGTCAGGCGGTGAGCGGCCGGGTTCGCCAGCACCTGCCCGAGCAGCTTGAAATACGTGACCCAGGAATCCGGATCCAGGGTGAAGCCGCGGTTGCGGTAATGGGTCTGCCCGGCGACGATCACCGGGATGCCGTTCATCGCCATCTCCATCCCGACCGTGGTCGTGTAGACCAATCCCAGGTCGGCCACGTCGATCAGATCGTAGGTGTTGACCTTTTCTTTCGGGCCGATCAGGTGGATGTGCTCGGGAAGCTTCGGCAGCACCTGCCGGACCACGTTCACCATCGATGTTCCGTGGGTGAGCACCTCCCCGGGATGCACGCGCACCACCAGCTGGACGTCCGGGCAGCCGGAGAAGTACTGGACGGTGCGCGAGATCCACTCCGCCATGTTCTGCGAAAAAACCTGCCGGCCGAGGGTGAGGCTGTCGCCGAGCACGTTGGTGGCGAGGAGGATCACCGGCCGCTGGTCCAGGCCGAGCGCCGCGCGTGCCTGCTCGCCGCCCAAGGCGGGCGTTCCCTGCCAGCGGCGGGCGAAATTTTCCCACACCGAGGCGTTCTGGCGGGCAGCGTACATGGAGCGGATGCGCTCCACCTGGGAATCGGTGAGGGGCGTTTCGTGGCGGGCGTTCCAGAGATTGTCCGTCTCCTGGCGCATGATCTCGGCGTTTTGGGCCAGCCAGATGCGCTGGCGCTGGTCCCCAAACTCATAGGTCACCACGGGTATTTTCAGGGTACGCGCCGCCCGGTAAACTACCCCCAGCTCCTGGATGGTCCCGTTGGGGACGATCACCACATCCGGGCGGCCGGTCTGCAGCCAGGCCAGCGCGGCCATGGCGGCAGCCTGGTTGCGCTCGTAGCGCAGGCGGTAGATGGGGTTTTTCTGGTCCACCTCCTCCGACTGCAGGGTGTACTGCGTGTCGTTGGAGGAAACCTGGTCGACCGCCTGGGACAGCTCTCGCGGCAGGAGATGGTTGCGCGGCTTGATGTCGAGCAGCGATACGGCCTGGACGAGCGGCTCTGCCTGCTCGAGCACTTTGCGGGCGTAAACGTTCTGCCGGCGAAGGTCAAAGCGGTTTACGGGCTTCTGCCAATCGCTGTACGGGAGGTAGCCGAAGGTCACGTGGTGGCCCTGGCCGGCCAGCGCGAGGCCGAGGAGGCTGGTATGCTCGATCCAGTAATGAAGCGTCGCGAAGAGGAATACCCGCTTTCCGGCCGGCGCCGATGCGGCGAAACGGGCCGCCTGCGCGGTGGCTTCTGGCAGGGCTAACTGCAGGTGCTTGAGGGAGAAGCGGCTGATTGGCTTCCCATTCTGGCGCACCAGCCAGTACAGCTCGGCAGCCAGGGGAATTTCTCCCAAGATTTCTTTTAATGCCTCTCGACCAGAGAAGTTCATGAGTGCATCGCCTCAATTTCCCAACTTAATCGGGGCCGGATCGCCCCAAGGCGCGGTTCCGGCCAGTGCGTGCCTGGGGCTCCGGCAGCATCGACCGTGAACGCCAGCGCCTGCTCATCTTGAAAATACCGCCGCACGCGGAAGGAGCTGGCATTGATCCCTAAAATGAAGCGGCCCTCGTTCAGCAGGTCGGCCGGGATGGTGCAGCGGCTGATGTACCGGCCGGCGGGGCGGGAGGCCATTTGCTCGTACAGGCACGGGTCGTCGAGATCGAAGGATGTGAAGGCGTGCTCGCCGCGGGTATTGATCACGTAGATTCCCACCCGCAGGCCGGTCACCGGGGCGGACAGCCGGTACTCCACCTCGATGGTTGTCGGATCCACCGAGCGGACGGTATCCACCACCTCCCCGCGCGGGTCGCGCATCCGCAGGGCGACCGGGGTAAACGGGGCGGCCTCCGCCGGGATCTCGTCGGCATCCCAGGTGCGCTCGCCCATGCGGGAAAAACCGCTGCTCATGTAATAATCCACCGCCTGGGAGGTGGGGGCGCGCAGCACCAGGCGGCCTTTTTCGATCACCAGGGCTTCATCCGTCAGCCGCAGGATCGCGGACATGTTGTGGCTGACAAAGAGCACCGTGCGTCCCTGCCGAGCAACGTCGCTCATCTTGCCCAGGCACTTGCGCTGGAACTCGGCGTCGCCGACGGCCAGCACCTCGTCCACCACCAGGATCTCCGGCTCCAGGTGGGCGGCGACGGCAAAGGCCAGCCGCAGGTACATGCCCGAAGAATAGCGCTTGACCGGCGTATCGATGAACTGCTCGACCTCCGAAAACGCCACGATCTCGTCGAACTTCTTCTCGATCTCGGTTCGCTTCATCCCCAGGATTGCCCCGTTCAGGAAGATGTTCTCCCGGCCGGTCAGCTCCGGGTGGAAGCCCGTCCCTACCTCGAGCAGCGATCCCACCCGGCCGTGGATCTCCGCCTGGCCCTCGGTTGGATCGGTGACGCGCGAAAGCAGCTTGAGGAGGGTGCTCTTCCCGGCGCCGTTGCGCCCGATGATCCCCAGCACCTGGCCGGCGTGGACCTCGAACGAAACGTCCCGCAGCGCCCAGATCCGGTTCGACGGCGCTGCCGAGGGGTCCTTGCGCTCCGACCGGGTGATCCCGCGCAGACCTTCCAGCAGGGAATCCCGCAGGGTCCGGTACCCGATATTAAAGGTTCCGATGCGGTACTGCTTCCCGATCCGGTCTACACGGATTGCCAGGTCGCTCATAAGTTCGTTAAGGGTGATTGGTGAATGGGGATCTGGCAATTGGGCAATTCGGTGACCAGGAATCCCAGCATCCTGATTGTCCAATCACGAATCACCATTCACCTTTCACGCTGCATACCCTTTCCGTTTGTTTTTCTTAAACCAGATCCGCAAAAGTTTTCTCCATGCGGCGAAAATAAAACAACCCGGTGACGAACAGCACCAGCACCATGACGACGGATACGATAAAGAGATCCCCGGGCGGCTGCCCGCCCATGATCGCCCAGCGGAAGCCCTGGATCACCCCGGCCATCGGGTTCAGACCGTAGATGATGCGCGTCACCCGGCCGGTGACCAGGCCCGCCGAATAGGCAACCGGCGAGGCGTACATCCAGGTGGTGATCAGGAACGGCATGGCCTGCTGGATGTCGCGGTACTGGACGTTCAACGCCGAGAGCCACAGCCCGACCGCCAGCCCGGTGACGATCACCAGCAGGGTCAGCGGGATGAGCCAGAGCAGGTTCACGGTCAGCGGCACCTGGTAGTAAACCATCAGGCCAGCCACCACCAGGAATGAAATCACGAAATCCACCAGCCCGGCCAGCACCGCCGAGATCGGGATGATCAGGCGCGGGAAGTAGACCTTGGTCAACAGGTTGGCGTTGCCGAC
>JAJYJF010000154.1 GCA_021796375.1 Chloroflexota bacterium
CGAGACGGGATAATTCTTGTTTGCTCATCGTAAGTAGTTCGTCCACTTTGCGTCCCTTTCAAAGGGGACATTTTAATTTTGGCAAAAGGGGACTCTACTACTTTGGGCTAACACCGGGGAAATGGGACTTGACCATCTGGTTTAAATGATATAAAATCACGGTCACCAGAAAGCCCTCGTAGCTCAATTTGGATAGAGCGCTTGCTTGCGGAGCAATAGGTTAGGCGTTCGAGTCGCCTCGGGGGCACCAAACAGCATATGTGGTGTTATGAAACTCCCTCACCCCTGGATATACGGGTAGAAGGGAGTTTTTGTTATGGACCCCACGCGCGTAGACCCATTGCTTCTTCAAATCGTCCGGGGAACCGCTCGCAATTCAGTTAATGGATTCCTTGTCGAACGCCAGAGCCGCCAGTTCTCCCCGAACACCATCAAGCTGTACGGCCTGGAGCTCGGCTACTTCTGCACCTTCCTTGACCAGGTAGGGGTGGAGACGCTGGTCGAGCTCACGCCGGACACGATTCGGCGCTGCCTGCTGAATCTATCTGAGCACCGCAACGCCGGCGGCTGCCATGCTCCTACCGGGTCATCAAGACCTTCCTGCGCTGGGCCTGGGATGAGTTCGAGCTCGAGGGGCGCAACCCGATTACACGGGTAGAAGCGCCCAAAATCAACGCCCAGCCGCTGCCGGGAATCGCTATCGGCGATATCCAGCGCATGATTGCCGCCTGCAAGAACCACCCGGCGCAGCGCGATAAGACGATGCTGCTCTGCCTGCTGGATTCCGGCTGCCGGGCGAGCGAGTTTGTGGCGCTGAACCTGGAGGATGTGGATCTAATTACCGGCGCGGTGAATATCCCGCACTGGGAGGGGAACAAGCGTCGGGTGGTCTTCCTGGGGAAGCGGGCGCGGAAGGAACTGCGCCACTACCTGAAAGACCGGCCAGGGCTGACGGTAAAATCTCCGCTGTGGGTCACGGACGAAGGCGACCGCCTGACCCGGGCCGGGCTGCGCCAGGTGCTGCGCCGGCTGGCGGAGACCGCCGGGCTGCCCAAAGAGCCGGGAGCGCATGATTTTCGTCCCGCATCCACGCTGAACATGCCGCGCAACGGTTGCGATATCGTCACCCTCTCAAGACTGATGGGGCACAGCGGGCTGGAAATCCTCAAGCGCTCCCTGGCGCATACAGACCAGGACTTGCGCGATGCGCATCAACGAAACTCCCCGGTTGATAATATATTTCTCACCGCCGGGAGTCGTCGCGATTGAGATACCCCCAGGATTCGATTTGCGGCATCAACGATTGCCAGGTCGGTACACAAACGCCGCCGGTTTCCAGGCAGGATGGGAAAATCATTGTAGACCCGGAATGGGAGATGCTGCTCCGTGACCTGATCTTGAAGCCATTTCTGCAGGGTCCAGACCAGGTCACGCTCCGCATAGAACCGGTGGGTGAAATAACCCTCATGAAGCCAATCCAGGGCGTCTTCAAAGAGCGTCGCCGCAGCATTCATCGGCTCGCACCCATTCCCACTTTGCACATTATTTTTCCTGATATAGGACGAGCAGTGCGATATTCAGGCGTTATTTCGTAACACTCGGCAGGTACACTGGATAGTTCCAGTACACCACAAATCTCAAGACTGCCAGTGTGGGGTTGTAAGGATCTACAGCTACGGAGGCCATCGGCAATTTTAAAAATACCCCATAGCTGTAGTTTGCATTGTCAACCGTCGCCAGGGGTGCGTCCGCCGGACTGTACAGGTACACTCTTTTTGAGCTATCTGGCGTGACCGAATTTGATGCAATGCACGGGGTAACAAGTCCCCAGACCGGGTTATTGTAAAGGTTGTAGCGATAGAGGCAGTAATTGAAATCGTTTAGCGGATCCCCATCGATGCCATATGCGGCGACCCCGACAATGGTGGAACCGTTGGGCAGGTTTACCTGGCCGATATATCCGGTTTGATAGAGCGAATTGCCGGTCGTCACAAGGTAACCGGTGACATTGACGTATTTAATATCAGAGGCCTCTGGGGCCATCGTCTCGGCTAATATGGCATACGGCTGACCGCTGATGCCTCCACCCGCCTGGGCGCTGGGGACAATCCCCAAGAGGGTAAATAGAAATATCAGGGAAATGGATATTTTTGCCAGTTTTATTGTCCGTGGGGAAATTTGGATGGTCATTTGATTCCTCCTTTTGAAAAAACGTCGGGAATACATTGAAGGATGGGCACACAGAACCGGAGTCCAACCCGACCACGATGTACCAAGAAACGCCATATACTATTATCAACAGACAATAAAAGGGGACAATTTCATTATAGCAAATCTTGCTTATATATCCAATTTTTGGGGGGGTAAAATTACCAGGAAGACTGTAATTGAGGCAGTCCCACCTGAACCGAACCAGTTCGCTGCCTCAGTTCGGATTGCCGGCAGGCAGCACTCAAGCGCGTCCAGACTAGTCTGAAGCGCTGCAAAGCCAGCGTGCTCGCGGCCGCCCGCGCAGCCGGCGCTACCCCGGCGGGATAAAACCCGCCTTCGCCAGCACGGCCTGGCCCACCGGTCCCGCCACCAGGTCGACGAAAGCCTGGGCCAGGTTCGGGCTGGCGCTGTCTTTGATCGCGGCAAGCGGGTAGCTGGCGATCACGTTGAGCGCATCGGGGATTTCGATCTGCCCGACCTTATCCGGGACGCTCGCCGCGTCGGTCGTGTAGACGATGCCGGCGTCGGCTTCTCCCAGGCCGACTTTGGTGAGCACCGATTTGACGTTATCCTCGTAGGAGACGACGTTTTTGAGGACGGCCGCCTGGTATCCCGGGCCGAAGCTCCCGTTCTGGGAGGCCACCTTCAGGAAGGTGAGGCTGTACTGGCCGGCGGGGACGGATCGATCCCCGAGGACCAGCTTGATGCCCGGCCGGGCCAGGTCCTGCAGGCTCTTGAGGTGGGCGGGGTTGGCGGCCGGGTAGATGACGGTCAGCTTGTTGCGCGCGAAGGTTTTGACGGCCGCCGGATCCACCCGGCCGGCTTTCACCGCCGCGTTCATGTAGCCGTCGCTGGCGCTGGCAAACACGTCCGCGGGGACGCCCTGGCTGAGCTGCTGGACCAGCTGCTGCGATCCGGCGAAGCTGAAAGCGACCTTGACGCCCGGGTGCTCCGCCTGGAAGATCTTGCCGATCTGGCCGAAGGATTCGGTGAGCGAGGCTGCCGCCAGCACGGTGAGGGTCTTCCCGGAGGATGCGCCGGCCACCGCCGCCGTCTGGGAGGGCCGGGCCGGGGGAGGCATGCAGCCGGCCGCCGAAATCAAGACGATCGCCATCAGCAGGGTTAGAAATCTACGCTGCATGGGGGTGGGCACCTCTTCGTTGTTATGGGTAAGAGATTGTTTAGAATTTATTTAATATATATTCAATTAATAAGTATATACAGGATAGCACAATCTTCCGCTCCTGTAAAGAGCTCCCCCCCGGCGGGGAGCGGGACTCGAGCGGTAAATCCCGCGGGGACCTGGCGGGCGGAAGCGGCTTACCCCGGACCGGTCTTCCCGACCGCCTGCTGCACCTGCTCCAGCCAGGCCAGGATCGCCTGGATCTGCTGGGCGCGGAACTGGCGCACGTACCATTCGTAGGCGGGGAGCTGCTGGCCGGTTTGGGGCGGCTCACCCTGGTGGCTGAGCCAGTCCTGGCTTACCAGGCGCTGCCGGTCGATCAGCTGGCTGACCGCTTCAGCGCCCTCTTCGCGCAGGAAATACAGCTTGACCAGAAAATCCAGGCGCACCTCGCGGCTGTGCTCGACCGGACTGTGCAGCCATTCCTGGAAGACCTTCTTCCCGGCTTCCGTCAGGTGGAACATCTTGCGCGGCGGGCGCGCCTCCTGGAGCTGCAGCTCGGACGCGAGATAGCCTTCGCCTTCCAGCTTGCCGAGCAGCGCGTAGAGCTGGCTCTGCTTCACCTGCCACACCTGCCCGAGCCCTTGCGGGTCGGACATGCGCTGGTGGATCTCGTAGCCGTACATCGGCTCCCGGGAGAGGAACCCGAGCAGGGCGAGCTCAGTTGTCAGGGGCAGGCGCACCATGGGGCTCATAGCAGGTCACCGCGCGGCTTTCAGATGTTCCTGGGTACCATCTCCGTTTGATTGCCCGGATGATAAATCATTATACCGGCAGATGGGCTCTCAGGTCCAACCGTCCGTGCCGGGCAGCATGCCGCCGGCACCGGCCGGTATTGCCGGGGGCCTGTCCCTCATCCGGACAAAAAAACCCGCCGGTTTGAGATTCAGCGGGCGGGCAGGTTTCCACTCGGGCAGGCTGGCGCGAGCCGGAAGGCGGCGGCGCCGGGGCCAGCCCGGACAGGCCCGCACCTGCCAGGAAAAGATCGTTCTCGATTTCAATCCCAGGCCGCGAAAGGCGCGGCTCCGAGGCGGTACGGCCTTCCTACGGTACGGTCGTCTGGTCTTTTTCTTCGATGATCGCCTTGACATTGTGCAGCCGGATGTTCAGATCGCGGTACTGCTTTTTGAGGATGGCCAGCTCGTGTTTGAGGGAAGCTACCTCGGCGCTGTCGCCCTGGGATGCTTTCTGCTGGTCGATTTCATCCAGCAGGCTTTCGATGACCGAGCGCCGGAACACTTGCTGGCCTTTTTTCAGGCCGTCGCGTACGTATTCAATCCACATGTTTGAATCCTCAATGTTTTCGTAGATTCCGAGAGCCAGCCCGGTCTGCGGGTCGTCCCGATCCAACCCATCGACGGATGAAATGCGCTTCCAACCCAATCCAGCGACCGCTCGGGATGGCACCTTGACATACCTCACAGCTGGTACACCCTCATTTTAACCGGGATAGCATCGAATTTCAATTGTTTGAAAAAACGGGATCGCCAGAAATTTGCCGGCTCTCGCCGCCGGAAGCAGGGCGAGATGGAGGCGCGCTACCCGCCGCCGGGGCTGCGGGCCTCGCCTGCCGGCCGCTCGGCCCGCGCGAAGCGCAGCATCAGGCCGGCAAAGATCACCAGCGACGCCGCGGTTGCCGTGAAGATGATCTCGATGACCACCCGGGGGCCCGCCGGCTCAACCAGCTGGCCGATCAGCCAGGGGATGAGCATCGATCCGGCGCTGCCGCCGGCGAAAAACCGGCCGGTCACCTGACCGCTGATGCGTATGGATCGCCCGGCCAGGGTGAGGAGGGTGGGGATGATGGAGGCCGAAAAGAGCCCGACCCCGCAGGCGCCGGCCCACAGGGCGGCGGGCGAGGCGGGCCAGATCAGGACCGCGGCCAGGCTGGCCAGGCAGCCGACCTGGTTCGCGAGCAGGATCCAGCGCGGATGCACCCGAGTCGAGATGGGGATGGCCAGGGCGCGGCTGAGGGTGAACGCGCCCCAGAAAGCGGAGGTCACGTAGGCGGCGGTCACCTCGGTCGCCAGGTGCGTCGCGCGGGCGTAGGTGAAGATCCATCCCCCGAAGCTGGTTTCTGCCCCGACCGACAGGAAGAAGAAAGCCGCGATCAGGATCACCAGCCCGGTGGCTGGTTGGGCGGCAGGCGCGTCCGGTTCGTGCGCCGGGCTGGCCGGGCTGGGCAGGCGGGTCAGGTAGAGCAGGATGGGGATGAGCGCCAGGGCGATCAGCCAGTAAGCCCAGCGGATGCCCCCGGTGACCAGGATTGCCTGCGCGACGACCAGCGGCGAGAGAAACGCGCCCACCCCGTAGAAAAAGTGCAGCCCGTTCATCAAAGGGCCGACCTTCTCCCCATGCACCCAGACGAGCAAGGTGTTGCCGCCCACATCCAGCGTCCCCTCGGCGAACCCGAGGACCACCAGCGCCGCGGAGAGGAGCCACAGCACGGGCACAACCGGGACGAGCGCCATCATCCCCAGCATGACGAGGAGCGCCAGCACCTGGATGCGGTGCCCGGGGCGGTGATCGTAAAGCCTCCCCCCGCGCAGCGCCCCAAGCAGGTAGCCCAGGTTGACCGCGGTAAAGAGAATACTGGCCTGACTGATCTGCGTGCGGGTCTGGTCGGCCAATCCCTGCAGGGTTGGCCCGAGCGA
>JAJYJF010000155.1 GCA_021796375.1 Chloroflexota bacterium
GGCTGGCCTTCCGGCCGGGGGCAGGCGTCGCGGAGGGCGGCGGCGCGGCGGGCAGGGAGAGTGCCTCGGGAGGGTACAGCTCGAGCATCGCCGCGACCCAGGACAGCCCATCCTTGCGGGCAAACTCGTTGAAGCGCATGCCCGGGTAATACGAGCGCCAGTTGGGGAGAGCCGGTACCCGCTCCCAGCCAAATCGAGCGGCGAACTCGGTAAAATCGATCCAGTATCCGGCGGGGAAAGCTGCCTCCGGCGTGCCGCCCTGCTCGTAGATCAGTGGATCCCCCCCGGAACGCGACGCGATATCCCAGGCAAGCTGTTCGACCGGCTGCCCCTGGGAGCCGTCTTGGTAGCGGGTTTTCAAGTACACCCGCCAGTATGTCTGCCCGGCGTAATCCTCCCGGGCGACGACCATCCAGCCGGCGGCCAGCGGGGCGGTGCCCACACGGACCGCCCGGCCGGTGTACAGCCAGTCAGATTCCATCCCGGGCGGGAGGGGAGAGGTGATGGGCTGGAAAGCGTTTTCGAGCGAAGCCAGAAAATCCCAGCCGAGCTCGCCGGTCAGGCGCTGCCGGAGAGCGCGAAACGATTCATCTACCCGATCGCTCAACTGCGGGTTGGGAGCGGAGACCCCATCCAGATTTGCCAGGCCGTAGCGAATGTCCGCGCCGATCGCGATCGGCGCCGCCTGGTCCTGCCAAACCGGGGTTGGCTGCTCCCCGGCGCGGGCTTTCATCCAAGCCGGGGAGGCGGACAGGGGCGGTGACACCTTCCAATCCAGTCCCAGCAGCCGGGCGGGAAGCGGCTGGGGCGGGAGCACCAGCTGCCCGCCCGGGAACCCGTACGCGGCCAGAAAATCCCGGTTGGGGGTCGAGATCCGGGCTGCCAGGAGCTTGCCGTCCGGGGACCAGACCGGCCAGTCGCCGCTGCCCACCGCCGCCGGAGGCCGATCCGGCTCCCCGGCATTCCAGACGACCAGCCGGGAGCCATCCCCGGAGACCTCACCCCAGGCCAGATGGCTGCCGTCGGGAGACCAGGCCGGGTGGAGCAGGCGTTTTTCGACCGGACCCACAGGGCGAGCGAGAGCGCTTTCCCCCTGGTCCAGGTCGGCAACCAGGAGGCTGTATTTACCGGCGTTGGAGGAGATGAAAGCGATCTTCCTTCCCGCGGGAGACCAGGCGGGTGAGTAGTTTTCCGAGGAACCTGTGGTGAGGTAGGTGGCCCCGCTCCCCGGCGCATCCGTTGAGATCATCGCTATCTGGGAATGGCCCGCGGTGTAAGTCTCGAAGGCCAGGAATTTTCCATCCGGGGACCAGGCCGGCGAGCGGTCGCTGTCGCCGGTGTCGGTGATGCGCCGCGCGCGGCCATCCGCAAGGTTGAGGACGAACAGGTCCCAATAGCCGTTCTGCCGGGAGGCGTAAGCGACCCGGCTGCCGTCCGGGCTGAGCGCCGGGGTGATATCGTCCCAGGGGGAATCGGTGAGGCGGGCGAAGGGGAGGGTTTGGGGCTGGTAGGCAAAAAGATGCGCGTAGGTATTGTCGGCGAAGGAAAGGACCAGGCTGCCCTGGCCGAGCTCGCCGGGGAAACTCGCCTGGGCGGCCGCCGTCCGGGTCGGAACCGGCGTGGTCAAGGCGGTGGGGGAGGGTACCGGCCGGGTGGGGGTCGCGGTGGGGCTCGCGGAGGCTGTGCGGAGCGCCTCCTCCCCGCGGGTGATCCCCGCGGGCGGAGGGAGCGCCGGCGCGCTGGGCGTCAGCAAGGCGACGCCGATCACTGAGGTGAGAACGACCAGGTTGATCGCCAGAATCAGAACCATGCTGGCCACGCTGAGCCGGATGCGGCCAGGCGCCTGGAGAAACTCGCCTGCTTTACGGAACCAGCCTCCACCTCGCGCCGGTCCGGCAGGCTCTCCCGGCTCAACGACTGCCCGCCAGGGGACTTCCGGGTTGGGGGGAGAGGGTTTATTTGCCGAGGGATCCGCAGGACCAGTATCCATGAGCTGTTCAGGAAAGCGGGCGGGATGATCCGTGATCAGGCCGGGATCGTGAATCTGGTGCTGAAATTTGAGCGATAGGATGATTCTAGCATGCCCCGCGCGGGGGCGTCAATTTTCAATTCTGCGAGGTGCTCTCAGGGAGCCCTGTCCGGTGCAGCACCGCCGGATAAAACCTTCATCGGGTCCAGCATGATAAATTGCCCGCTCACCCGCCAGGTGCAGTAGGCGGTCATTTCGGCGCTGCTGGCGCTGGCGGTGTAGTGCGCCATCGCGGTAAAGACAGCTCCTGCCGGCCCGAAACGGGTTTCAAGGTGCAGGTGCGGGTTCACGGATGCCCCGGTGGTGCCCACCCGCCCGATTGGCTCCCCGCAGCTCACCGGTTGGCCGATCTGCAGCGTGGATTTTTCCTCGAGATGCGCGTAGAGGACGTACAGCGAGGGTTGGCTCCCACCCGCACCCTCGAAATGGGTGATTCCCGGACAGCTGAGCCGGATCGATCCAGGCGAGGGCGTCGGCGGTGGGGGCCCATAAAGATCCTGGATGAAAGCAGGCAGCTGGTCCCATCCGGTTTCTACGATCACCATGTTCCCGTACGGCGGGCGGTTTGGCAGGGCAGCGGCGACCCTGCCGCTCAAAACCGAATCTACCGGCAGGCCTGACATTCCAACCCGCGATCCCCAGCGGTAGAAAGCCAGATCTGTCCCGTGATGCCCGTCATCCTGCCCCGGCCGCGGCGCGGCGAACGGATTGCTCACGATCTCCGGCAGGTCACCGAGGCTGACAGATTGAAGCGGCGAGCACAGCTGCTCCGAGGATGGGGCTGGGGTCTGGCCGGCCGCCGGTGTGCCCATGGAAATCAAAGCGCTGCGCAGGGTTTTGGTCGGGGATGGAGGAAGGCTCGTCGCAGCCGGAGAGGGAGCGGGCTGCGGGGGAGCCAGCGGTGCGGCCGTGGACAGGCAGCCGGCGCAGGCGAAGCCGGCCAGGAGGACCGCACTCAACCCACGGATCAGGCCTCCGGTGGAACTATCCTTCGGGAGAAGCGGCGCCCGGGACGCTGAACGCGGCAGTGGCCTGATCAACGGGTTCCTGGTCGGGATAGTAAACCGCGGCATGCACCTGGTAGCTGCCGGCGGGATCCTCCGTCCCGCGCAGGTGCATGGTGATCACCAGCTTGAAAACCATATTCTCGACGATCGAAGTCGCCGCGACCGGATCGCCGCCAGATGTGGTGATGGTCAGGTCGACGCTCGGTTTTTGCTCGAACGGGGTCAGCTCCAGGTGGACCCTGACCCGGCGGCCGTCCGGCCAGGGTTCGACGTGCAGATCCCTGATCCGCACTTCGGATGGGGGTTTGCGCCCGGAGGGTTCGTATTCAAAAGGTGGAAGCATGACTGAAGAAATAGGGCGGCACCCGCTGCCGCCCCAGGACAAGGTCTCGCTTTCAGGCTATTTTTCTGGCCTCGACGTAGAAGCGCTTCTCGCGCGCTTCGCCCATTGAGAAAGTTTTCCGCGGCAGGGCGCCATCCAGAATGACGGTCTTGAACAGGTCCGCTTTATTCATGGCAGGCAGGTAGAACCCGGCGTTGCCAGCTTGCGATCCCAGGCGGGAAACCACGCCGGATCCGTGCACGTAGTCAATTTTCTCCCCGCCGCCGTTTTTGATATACGCATCCAGGAAGGCCTGCAGGGTGCCAACCGGGAGGTTTGAGGGCGGCTGGCTGACCTCCAGGATCCCGAACTCGCCCGGGCGGATCACCCCGATGCGCTGCGGGCTGGCCGGGTTTTCATCCACCTTGCGGACCATCTCTTCCGGGCTGGAAAGCCGGGTATAGCGCGCCTTCTCGCCGTAGAACTGGCAGGCCGCTTCGACCGGGTCCTGCCGGACTCCAAACACGACCCGGTGGATGGGTTCGAACTCGAGCCCGGCATCATGCAAGTTCTCGATCTCGACCAGCGCGTAGCGGGCCGGGTGGTCCATCCCTACCCGGGCTTTAATCTTTTCCCAGATCGCTTTCGCGGTGGCGAGGGAATGGTTCCCATCGCCCATAGCGAAGAGCAGGACGGGCTGGTCGGGGCCAACCGCGTATTTCTGCGCAAATTCCTCGGGTTGGGCGAGCGCTTCGAGCGCGGCAATCACCCGGGCTTCCAGCCCGGGGTCGCTCACCTGCCAGCCGGCCAGGTGGCCGCTGCCGAGCATCAGGTCGAAGTCGTAGAGTTCGCGGAGAGAAGATTTCGCCTTCGCGATGGGCTCGATCACCGTCCCGGCTGGGTCATCGATGAGGACAAGGATGTGCGGCAGCTCCAGCGGCGCCCCCTCGCGGATCTTCATGCGGGGTGGAAGGCGTTCAAGGATCGTTCCTTCGGTCGCGCGAATCAGGCTGCGGGATCCCTTGTTGAAATCATACTGCTCCAGGTCCAGCGCCAGGACCAGGCCGCGGCGCATCTTCCCCGGGCCGGTCGAGCGTTCGACGTAAATCAGGCCTTCCTGCGGAATCAGCACGCCGCCATCCAGGTATTCCCGCATTTTTGCCTGGATCTTTTCGATCCGGGCGGGTTCGTCGGGCTGGCCGAGGAATACCTCGGGGAGGATCAGGTGATACGCGGAGGGATTTTCCCCGACAATGCGCTCGACCTCGGCCCAGTACTCGGGCTCGGAGGTATACTGATCGCACGCGATGACCCCCCACCTGGTGAGATCCACCCCGGGGCGCGGGAGGTAGACTTCGGGAATTTGTACGCCGATGGATTCGAACCGCTTCATCTGTTTCCTCTGCAAAGTGTGAGATCGTGAGCTAAGCGCCGGCCAGGAAGGTGAGGCCAACCACCCCGGGCCCTGTGTGCACGCCCACTACCGGGCTGACTTCCGTGACGTAGCTCTCGACCGAGGGAAATCGCTCCCTGGCACGCTCGAGCAGCTCGGCAGCCTCATTATACGCCTTGGCATGCAGGGTTGCCAGGTGGACCGGGGTGCGCCCCGCGATCCTTTGCTCGGCGACTGTCAGGATGCGGTCGATGGCCTTGCGCTTGTTGCGGACGCGTTCGATGGCCTCGATCTGCCCGCCGGTGAGCTCGAGGATCGGCTTGAGGTCGAGCGCGGTACCGAGGAAGCGCGCGCCCCCCCCGATCCGTCCGCCCAGGTGCAGGTACTTGAGCGTGTCGACCACGAAAAGCGTCCCGCCGAGGGTGCGCAGATGAAGCGCGAGCTGCTGGCATTCTTCAAGGCTGGCGCCCTGTTCGGCGGCCCGGGCGATCTGGAGCGCCTGGAATCCGAGCGTCATGGTGGTGGCAAATGAATCTACCACCGCCACCCGCCCCGCCGGGGCCTGCTCTTGAGCCTGCAGCGCTGACTGAAGAGTCCCCGAGAGCTTTGCAGAGATCACCAGCGCGAGCACATCCTGCCCGTTTTCGATCAGCTCCGCATACACCTGGGCGAACTGCGCGGGAGTGACCTGAGATGTGGTCGGCAGGGTCCGCGAGTTTGAGAGGCGCTCGTAAAACTGGTCGGGAGAGATATCGATCCCATCGCGATATGTGGCATTATCCCAAATCAGGGTCTGGGGTAAGACGCGGATCTGGTACTGGTCCACCAGCGACTGGGGGAGATTGGCGGTGCTGTCTATAACCACTGCAACCTTCGGCATGGGGCTCTCCTGGATTGATGTAACCACTGATACCAAATTATAACCCGCCGGGGAACCTGAAGTTGCGACGTGATATTCGTCACAATCGCCCCAAAAGGGTTGATTGGGAAGCGGGAAGCATGCTATCATTCTATTATTCAGGCCGGAGGAAAACCGGCGAGTACAGACCATCAAAGCTTCCTGATATCAGGGTTTTGGAGGAAATCGATGATCACCGTAAAGAATTTGCTGGAAACCAAGGGCGATGCCGTCTATTCGACCACACCGGATGCAACCGTTTTAAGCGCATTGACCGAGATGGCGGATAAGGACGTCGGCATTCTCATCGTGATGGACGGAGATCGGATGGTGGGCGTCATCTCCGAACGCGATTTCGTCCAGGAGATTGCGCGCACCGGTGTGTGCATCATCGATG
>JAJYJF010000156.1 GCA_021796375.1 Chloroflexota bacterium
AGCGCGATCGTCGCGGTGCACAATTTCGGCAACCCGGCCGAGATCCATGCCCTGGAAGACCTCGCACGCCGGAAGGGGATCAAGCTCATCTTCGACGCGGCGCACGGCTTCGGCTCCCTGTACCAGGGGGACCCGGTCGGCGCGCAAGGCGATGCCCAGGTCTTCAGCCTGAGCCCGACCAAGCTGCTCATCGCCGGCGAGGGCGGGATTGTGGCGACCAATGACGACGGCCTGGCGGAAAAAATCCGCATGGGCCGCGAGTACGGGAATGACGGGCGCTACAACAGCGCGTTCGCCGGGATGAACGCGCGCATGCCCGAGTTCAACGCCTTGCTCGGCCTGCGCCACCTGGAGATGCTGGAAAGCGCTGCCGTCACCCGCAACGAGACCGCCAGCCTGTACCAGGAGGTCCTCTGCCGGCTGCCCGGGGTTGGCTTTCAGGAAGTTTTTCCCGGGAACCGAAACTCCTACAAGGATTACTCCATCACGATCGATCCGCAGGCATTCGGCCTCACGCGCGATGAGCTGGGGGCGGCGCTGGCCGCTGAGAATATCGATACCCGGAAGTACCACTACCCGGCCGTCCACCGTCAAACGGCGTATTCTTCCTACGATCGCGGCACCCCCCTGCCCCAGACCGATTGGCTGGCAGAGCGCAGCCTGAGCCTGCCGATATGGTCGAGCATGGACCCCCGGGTCAGCCTGGGGATCTGCGAGGCCATCCAACACGCCTATGAAAATAACGCGGCAGTACATCAAAGACTACTCAAATAAACGCCGGCAGGTCCTGGTCGACTGGTTCCGGTTGAAGATGACCGGCGAGGGGCTGCTGCGCATGCTGGCCGACGCGATCCTGGTGAATATCGCGCTGATCGCCGCGCTGGTGATCGTGCTGCTCTACCGGGTGGGCCTGGCCAACCCGGATTCAGACATCAGCTACCGCACCCTGTTCTGGGATTACCTTTCGATTTATGGCAACAACGCCCCGCCGCTGACCCTGCTCAGCATCATTATCTTCACCGCCAGCGGGTTTTATACCTACGGCCGGTACTACGCGGGGCGCTACAAGGTGCTGATCGTGGGTCAGGCGGTGTGCATCACCTACCTGGTTTTCGGCGCGCTGTCCTTCGTCTCTCAGGGCAGCCTGTTCCCATTTCTCAAGTCGTTGCTCAGTCTATCCCGCGGCGCGTTCTTTATCGCCTGGGGGCTCTCGATCGTCCTGCTGATCTCGGCCCGGCTGTGGTCTTCGCTCTGGAAAGACATCACCCGCAAAGAGGGGGTCCAGCGGAAATCACAAAAAGCCAGGATGAAAAACGTGCTGGTGATTGGGGGAGCCGGGTACATCGGTTCCGCCCTGCTGCCGAAGCTTCTTGAAAAAGGCTACCAGGTGAGGCTGCTGGACCTGCTGCTGTACGGGACCGAACCGATCGAGTCCTGCCTCACCCATCCGCACCTGGAAATCATCCAGGCTGATTTCAGGCAGATCGATCGGGTCGTCGAAGCCATGCGCGACATCGATGCCGTCGTGCACCTGGGCGGGATCGTCGGCGATCCGGCCTGCGAGCTGGACGAGAATCTGACCATCGACATCAACTTGATGGCTACGCGCATGATCGCCGAGGTCGCCAAGGGCAGCGGCGTCGGCCGCTTCGTCTTCGCCAGCACCTGCTCCGTCTACGGCGCCTCCGAACACAACCTCGACGAGCGCTCCCAGCTCAACCCCGTCTCGCTCTACGCGCGCAGCAAGATCGCTTCCGAAAAAGTGCTCCAAAAAATGGCCAGCGAACACTTCTGCCCGGTGATCCTCCGCCTCGGAACGATCTACGGCCTCTCCGGACGGACCCGGTTTGACCTGGTCATCAACCTGCTGACCGCCAAAGCCGTGATGGACGGCGAGATCACCGTCTTCGGCGGTGATCAGTGGCGGCCGTTCCTGCACGTGGATGATGCCGCCCGCGCCATCATGGATGTGCTCGCCGCGCCCCTGGACCTGGTCCACAACCAGACGTTCAACGTCGGATCCAACGAGCAGAACTACACCATCAACCAGATCGCCGGGATCATCCAGCAGCACGTGCCCAGCGCGGAGATCGTCCGCAAGGGCGACGGAGCCGACCGCAGAAACTACTGGGTAAACTTCAACAAGATCAGCCGCGCTCTCCGCTTCCAGCCCAGCTGGACCGTCGACCAGGGGGTAGAGCAGGTCATCGACGCCATCCAGAGCGGAAGGGTGCTGGATTACCGCGACGCAAAATACAGCAACGTCCTCTTCTTGCGCCAGGAAGGCCACGAGCTGCTCTCCCGCGAAGGGAGCGAGTGGGCCTATCATCTCCTGGACGAGGCAGCGCGCAGCGATTCCCTGCTCGTTGATTCCTAGTGTCTCACCAGGCACGTTTCCAGGCCGATTTTTACCCCGAATCCCGCTTCGGCGGTTTTTCCGATATCGACGGCACCATCGCCTTTTACGCCCGGGTCAACGCCCTCCTGGCCCGCGATGGAATCGTGGTCGATTTCGGTTGCGGGCGCGGGGCGTACGGGGAAGATCCCGTCCCCTTCCGGCGGGGCCTGCGCATTTTGTCGGGGAAGGCCGCTAAGGTCATCGGGCTGGATGCGAACCCCGCGGCCGCCGTAAATCCCTTCATCGATCAGTTCTACCTGCTCGAAGCCGGCGGCTGGCCCCTGGCGGATGCGTCCGCCGATCTGGTCCTCTGCGATCACGTTCTGGAACACCTGCCCGATCCGGAGCTGTTCTTTCGCGAAGCGAGCCGGGTTCTGAAAGCCGGGGGGATATTGTGCGCGCGCACCCCGAACGCCTGGAGCTACGTCAGCCTGGCGGCCAGGCTGGTGCCGAACCGCTCCCACGCCGCCGTATTGAAACACGTCAAGGGGGCCGCGGCCGAGCAGGACGTTTTCCAGACCTTCTACCGCTGCAACAGCCTGCCGGCGCTGCGCGGCGCGCTGGCGCGCAACCGCCTGGAGGGGATTGTTTACGGCTACGAGGCGGAGCCTTCGTACCACTCTTTCTCCAGGCTGGCTTATTTTTTCGGGGTGATCCACCAGCGCTTCGCGCCCGGTTTTCTCCGCCCGGCGCTGTTTGTCTTTGCCCGGAGGAGCCCGGCGGTCTGAGGGTCGAAAAAGACCCGGCCGAGAACTCTCCTGCCGCCGCAGGGATCTCCTCACCGCGGCCTGAGCCTGAGAACATCCGTCTCGCGCGGACCGGCCAGCCGCCGTTATTCCACGTTGAAACTGATCTGACGGTAGCGGGCCAGGACAAGGCAGTAAATGCCGAAGGCGATCAGCCCCAGAGCTACCAGTCCGAGCAAATACGGCCCGTAGCTGGCTTTCGTCAGGCTTACCAGCGCACCCCCCAACCCTGACGCTTTCGCCGGGTTGGCAGCGACCGCCGCCTGCGCCAGGAACACGCCGACCAGGGCAAACACCACACCCCGCGCCGCGTACCCAAAACGGCCCAGCCGGATGAAGCTGGTTCGCTCCTGGGCGCTCATGCGCCCGTACTGGAAGCGTTTTTCAAACGATCTGCGGTACGCAGAATAAATGGCATACAGGCCGACGACCAGGATGATCAACCCGATGACCCCGATGATCAGCTGGCCTCCGGGCATCCGCATCACCCTCGCGGTGATATCGCCGGTATTCCCGCTTCCACCCCCGCGCCCCTGGACGACCTGGTAGGCGATATACGAGAGCGCTAGGTAGGAGATCCCGCTGACAAAAAAACCGATCCGTTTGATCGAGCCGGCTTTCCGGGAGCCTTCGTACTCCGGGTCGACCACCGCCTCAAATAAGCGCCAGAGGGAGTATCCAAGCAATCCGATGATGATGATCCACAGCAGGAACTTCCCAAATGGCTGGGACAGGATCCTCTGGAACACCGTATTCTGGTTTACATTCGGACTCCCCACCCCGAAAGCCGCCTGCAGGGCGAAGACACCGATCAGCCCGTAGACGATCCCTTTCGCGGCATATCCTAGTCGCGCCAGCGATTCGAGCCAGGGTGCCGCCTGGCCGGCCGCGCGTTCAACACTTCGCTTGGGTCCAGCTACCGAACTCATACTTCTCACTCTCCTTCCACCATTATTAATAGAAAGCCTCATCACTACAACCGGTAAAACTTTCCCAGACTTTTTATACCATTCTTGGTCCGATTTGTTCACTAGGAAATCCCCGCCAGCCAGGCGGGGATTTCACCCAGTACGCAAGCATGATTCAGGGGGGTGGAAAAGCGCTACGCCTAACTCCGCAGGCGCACCATCGACGCGCCCAGGCGGACAAAAGGCGAAAGCAGGAGGCTCTGCGCTGAAAAAGCGATCATCCGGTTCGCCCATCCGGGGACAAAGATGACCGGCCCGCCGTCGAGCGCTTCCAGCGACTGCCGCACCACCTCCACCGCGGACATCCACAGGAAAACAGGCAGCCGGGAACGCGGGAAATCTGGCAGCGTATCGTGAAATTCCGTCACGGTGAACCCCGGGCAGAGCGCCTGGAATTTTACCCCCTGGCCCTTGTTCTCCAGGAACAGCGCTTCGGTAAAGTTGTTCAGATAAGCCTTGGTTGGGCTGTAGGTCACGCTCGTCGGGCCGGGGACGAACGCGGAGAGGGAGGAAACGTTGATAATCGTGCCGGAATGCCGGGCCAGCATCCCCGGAAGCGCGGCGCGGGTCAGCCCGACGACCGCTATGACGTGTACGTCAATCATGCGCAGGTGTTCGTCGATGCTGCCCTCGATGAAGGGACTGGTGGCGCCAAAACCTGCGTCGTTCACCAGGATTTCCAGGTCTGGAAGTTCGGAGATCTCCTTCTCAACCCGGGCGGTGTCCGCTTCATTCGATAAATCCGCGCCGAGCACCCTGACGGTCACGCCCCAATCCCGCTCGAGCTCCTCGGCGATGGCCCTGAGCCGCGCTTCACGGCGCGCGACGAGGATCAGGTTATATCCGCGGGCGGCCAGCTGGCGCGCAAACTCGGTGCCAATCCCGCTCGAAGCCCCCGTCACGAGCCCCCAGCCGCGGCTGCCTCCACCCTGGCCCGATACCTGCGGGTTGTTGCTCACCCGCCGGTTGATCTCCCGCCACGCGGCGTACCCCAGCGCCAGGAGACCCAATCTTACAAACCATCTGGATGTTTTTTGTTTTCTAGCCATTTACCGATCGCCTCCCCTTCGCTCAGCCTTGGGCTGGCTGCCCCCTGCGGGCTTTTGATCGACCGCACCCCTGCGAATGCGCCAGTAAATTTCCTGCTGGGTCTCCCGGAAAACCTGAAAGCCCGACTTCTGAAGCACGCGGTGCGAAGCCAGGTTCGTCCGGAGTGTCTCAGCGCAGACCGAGCCGCAGCCCGGCTGGAGAAAAGCCCACGCGACGAGCCGCTGAACCGCCTCGGTCATGTATCCCCGGCCCTGGTAGAGGGGAGAAATTCCATACCCGATTTCAACCTCCCCCTGATCATCCGGAAAACCTTTAAAACCAACCAGGCCCAGCGCAACTTTTTCATCCCGGAGCACGATCAACCAGTAGGTGTACCAGGGATGGAGGGTCTCGCCGGCAAGCTCCATCTTTTCTAATTTTACATAAATTGCCCGGCGAGAGGCATCGCTGAAACACCCCTCAGCCAGGGTGCAGTTTAATGCTGCCGCCAGCTGTTCGGGGTCCGATAGCGACAGCCGCAGGTGCGCTGCCGGCAGAGCGGAAATCTCCAACCGCCGGGTGGCAAGGACGGGCATCAGTCCCCTACAGCCGGAGCGGCCACGACCTCGATAAGCTGGTGGATATCGCGCCAACCATAAGAAACCTCGGTGTAAATCGACCCCCCGATCTCAACCTCTTTCTGATCGACCAGCTCGCCTCCCAGCTTTTCATAAAAGCTGCGCGCCGGGTTGGCTGCCAGCGTCCAGAGGAGCATCGACGAGAAGCCAGCTTGCGCCAGCTCGACCGCGACCGCGTGGACCAGCTGCCTGCCGATTCCCTGGTGTTGTTTATTCTCGAGCAGGTAAACCGCATACAGCTCGCTCCGAAA
>JAJYJF010000157.1 GCA_021796375.1 Chloroflexota bacterium
CTTCAGGAGGATACCACTATGGGTTTCATGGACAAGCTCGGGTCAGCGGCGAATACCGCCAAGTGGAAAGCTGACCAGCAAATGCGCATCATGAAAGTGCAGAACAGCATCCGCGACGTTGAGAAGCAGGTGAATGCCCAGAAAGCTGCCCTGGCCGACAGCGCGATGGACCTCTATACCCAGGGGGCGCTGGCGGACGAGCGCCTGGGGGCCATCTGCGTCCAGATCGCCCAGCTGAATGCCCAGATCTCAGGCCTCAACGAGAATTTGCACCAGGTTCAGAGCGAGCAGCCTCCTTCTGAAGGCGCCGCGGCGGTTGCACCCCCCGCGCCGGCCTACACTGCGCCGGCCGCCCCGGCGTATACCCCGCCCCCCGCGCCGGTCGCGCCGCCGGTCCAGCCCCTGGAGGCAGCCCCCCAGCCGGCAGTGCTGGTCTGCCCGGAATGCGGCCAGGTGCTGAAGGGCAAATTCTGCCCGGAGCACGGCGTCGCCGGGGTCCCGGCCCAGGCATAGCCTTCGTAAGAACGCGGTTTTGAATCCGAAAAAATCAGGGGCTGCTCGCACATCGGGCAGCCCCTGATCTGCGCAGATCCCTGCCGCTTTCATGATGCGATCCGCGCAAGATGAGAGCCCCTTTTAAACCCGGCGCTAACCAGTCCGCGGCTTCCGCGTGGACGGATCCTCCCCTGCCGCACAGCGCGGCCTGCGTTCCCGCTCGCCCGTTGGGGGCTGGGGGCAACCGGCGACCGCGGGGCGGCGCAGTTCTGAGCCCGCCCGGGACTCTGCCGGCCGCAGGACGGGGCACACGAACCCACCACAGATTTCAATGGCAGTATTTTAAGCAGCGCCTTCGGCTGTGCATTGCCGGAAAGAATAAGGTTTTATAATTAGCGCTGCATCAGCACGCCGCGATTGGCTAAATTGAGCCTTCGAAATATTACCGGGCAGAGGTGGATCGCCGGCAGTCCGAGGACATGAATGGATTCGACTTTAGATTTCGCCAGGAAACTTCGCAGGCTGATCATCGAGCATTCCAGGCTGGCCAATGTCGGGCATATTGCTTCGGGGCTCTCGATCGTCGATCTCGTGGCGGTGATATTCGGCCAGGTTTTGCCCCAGTTTCCGGAAGATGAGGCTTCATTCGTTCTCTCCAAGGGTCATGCGGCCTTGGCGATTTATGCTGCCCTGGCCGAGCTGGGCAAGATCGACCACAAAGATTTGGCAAAATACTGCCAGGATGATACGCTGTATGGCACCCATCCGGATTACCGCATTCCGGGGATCGAGCTGTCAACCGGTTCGCTTGGGATGGGTTTGGGAGCAGGCGCAGGGATAGCCTGCGCGGCGCACATCCGGCGAAAGGCGAAACGCGTCTATGTGCTGCTGAGCGACGGGGAATGCGACGAGGGTTCGGTCTGGGAGACAGCCATGTTTGCCGGCCACCATCACCTCTCCAACCTTGTAGCGGTGATCGATTACAACCACCAGCAGGCGATGGGATCCACCGAGCAAGTGCTGAATATCGACCCGATCTGTGAGCGCTGGATGTCTTTTGGCTGGCAGGCTTTTTCGGCCGACGGCCACAACCATGCGGAGCTGCAGCGTGCGTTCGCCCGGGCGAACGAACCATCGGACCGGCCGTGCGTCATTGTCGCAAATACCATCGCGGGGTACGGGGTTTCTTTCATGGAGCGCCAGGTCAAATGGCATTACCTGCCAATGTCGGACCTCGATTATACCCGGGCCCTGGCAGAAATCGACGGGTCCCGATGAGGCGCGCGTTCCTCTCCGCCTTAACCAGCCTGGCCGAAAGCGATGCGCGGATCGTTTTTTTGACCGCCGATTTAGGCTTTACGGTGGTCGAAAATTTCCAGGCAAAGTTTCCGGACCGGTTCATCAATACCGGGGTCTCCGAGCAGAACCTGCTGGCGGTCAGCACGGGATTGGCGAAGGAAGGCCTGATCCCGTTTGTTTACTCCATCATCCCCTTTGTCACGCTGCGGCCGTTCGAATTTATCCGCAATGGGCCCGTGCTGCACCAGCTTCCGGTCAGAATTATCGGCTCAGGCAGTGGGTTTGAATACGGCCATGACGGCCTGACCCATTATGGATTGGAAGATATCGGGGTGCTGCGGACACAGCCCGGCATGCGCATCGTTGTCCCCGCCGATCACGAGCAGGCTCAAAACGCGCTGAACGCCACTTACCAGCTTCCCGGGCCGATCTATTACCGGCTGGGGAAGAATGAGACGGCGACCATTGCGGGCTTAAATGGGCGCTTTGGGAACGGCACGCCGGTTTCTCTCGTCGAAGGAGCCGATATCCTTCTCCTGGCTTGCGGCGCGATCACCGGCGAAGCAGTGAAAGCGTCCGGCCTGCTCGGCCTGCAGGGCTTGCGGCCGGCGGTCGCGCTGGTGGATACCCTCCAGCCGCTCGACCGGCAGTCGATCGCCGCCCTGGTGAGCAAGTATCGAATGGTCGCCACGGTAGAAGCCCACTATATTTCCGGCGGGCTTGGCTCGGCCATTGCCGAGATCATCGCGGAAGAGAAGCTGGATTCCCGGCTGATGCGCATCGGCGTGGACAGACTCTGGGACGGCGTCACCGGCAGCGAATCCTTCCTGCTATCCCGGTATGGATTGAGCGCTGAGAAGATTGCGGAGCGGATCCTGAAAGTGGTTTCATGAGCGCGAAGCGCATCCTGATCACGGGAGGGACCGGGTTTGTCGGGGCAAATCTGGTCCGTGTTTTGCATTCCCAGGGTCACGAGCTCCACCTCCTTCTCCGGCCGGAATACGCGGATTGGCGGATTGCCGACATCAAAAACGATCTAAACTTACATGTCGCCGAGCTGGCCGATCTCGATAGCTTAAAACCACTGGTCTCATCCATCGCCCCGCAATGGATCTTCCATTTAGCTGCGTACGGGGCATATCCCTCCCAGCAGGCCTGGGACCGGATGGTGAGGACAAATATGGAGGCTACGGGAAACCTCCTCCAGGCCAGCCTGACATGCGGGTTCGAAGCCTTCGTTTATACCGGTTCTTCGTCCGAATACGGGGTGGTCGATCATCCGGCCGCGGAAGAGCTGCGCCTTGAGCCGAACAGCGCCTACGCCATAACCAAGGCGGGAGCCACCCATCTCTGCCGCTACTATGCCCGGACATTCCAGGCGCCGGTCCGGGTCGCGAGGCTGTATTCGGTCTACGGCCCGTATGAAGAGCCCACCCGGCTGATCCCGAACCTGCTGATCCACGGCTACTACCGCAGCTTCCCTCGCCTGGCCAACCCGGAAAACGCGCGGGATTTCGTGCACAGCGAGGATGCCGTCCAGGCTCTCATCCGGATTGCCGCGGACCGCCGGATTCCACCCGGGGAAATCTATAATATTTCCTCGGGTACCCAGTCTACCATCCGGGATCTTGCATCCATCACGGCGAGGATGTTTGATATCGACGAGCCTCCGGACTGGGGCAGCTACCCGGACCGCGGCTGGGATGCCCGGACCTGGTGCGGCAGCAATCAGAAAATTCGAGATTCTTTGGGCTGGTCGCCCCGGTTCTCCATCGCGGAAGGCCTTCAGGTGACGAAGCGCTGGTTGGACGAGCATGCGGAGATAAGAGCGTGGTACGAAGCGCAGGTGATGGGAGGCTGCTAACCATGACGGAAATGCAGGCAAAGGACGACCGGGCCAGGATCAGTGCGATTATCGCGTGCTACAAAGATGGTCAGGCGATCCCCATCATGTATCGGCGGCTGGTGGATACATTTCAGAAGATCAACGTGCGCTATGAGATCATTTTCGTGAACGACCACAGCCCGGATGATTCTCGCGAGGTGTTGAAAACCCTGGCGGACGGCGACCCGAATGTGATCGCCATCCATCACAGCCGGAATTTTGGCAGCCAGAACGCCTTCACCAGCGGCATGCGTATTTCCACCGGCGATGCAGTCGTCCTGCTGGATGGCGACCTGCAAGATCCCCCGGAGCTGATCGCCGATTTCTACCAAAAATGGCGCGAAGGCTACAAGGTGGTTTATGGGGAGCGGGTCCGGCGAGAAACCTCTTTCTTCATGCAGGCGGCCTACAAAGCCTTTTACCGCGCCTTCCACTCGCTCTCATACATCCCGGTGCCGGTGGATGCCGGGGATTTCTCCCTTTTGGACCGGCAGGTCGTCGATGTTTTGAATGCGCTCCCGGAGAAAAATCGCTTCCTGCGCGGCTTGCGCGCCTGGGCCGGATTCTCCCAGGTCGGGGTGCCATACCTCCGCCCGGAACGCATGTTTGGGAAATCGACGAACAACCTGTTGCGCAATCTTGAATGGGCGCGTAAAGCGATTCTTTCCTTCTCGTATAAACCGCTCGACCTGATCACGGTGTTAGCCGGGGTGACCGTGCTGGCCTCCCTGCTTGGAATTCTGTGGCAGATCTTCTATCACCTCGCCTTCCCCAAAGATACGCCCAGCGGGTTCACAACGATCATCTTGCTGATCCTTTTTTTGGGCGGCATCCAGCTGATCTGCCTCGCGATCATCGGTTCCTACCTGGCGCATATCTACGATGAGGTCAAATCGCGTCCCACCCATATCGTTGAGGGCTATTTCAACTATCCCCGGCCGCAAGAGCCCCCAAGATAGCCATGGAATTCCGCTTGATTGACACCGCCTGTCCGATTTGCGGGAACCTGGAGGGGGAAACCACCCTTTACGCACCCAATTTTACGCCCTCGGATCTTAACCCGCAGGTGTTTTCCGCGCGGAGGTTACCCGACCGCATCCACTACCGCCTTGTCCGCTGCACGGGGTGCGGGCTGGTGCGGTCGGATCCGATTGCGGATCCAGCCCTGCTGGCTTCGCTCTACCGCGAAAGCGTTCTCACCTACGGACAGGAGGTTGATAACCTGCGCAAGACTTACGGCGCTTATCTTGATCGGGCGGGCAAGCACGCGGCGGGTAAAAATTCGCTTTTGGAAATCGGCTGCGGGAATGGATTTTTCTTACAAGAGGCGCTGAAGCGCGGTTTCTCCTCGGTTTTTGGGGTGGAGCCAAGCCGATCCGCGGTCGAATCCGCTGCTCCGGAGCTGGCCGGCCGCATCCGGGTGGACGTCATGCGGCCGGGGTTGTTCCCGGAATCAACCTTCGATGCGATCGGGATGTTCCAGGTGCTGGATCACATTCCGGATCCAAACTCCTTATTAAATGAATGCTTCAAGATCCTCGTCCCGGGCGGAGCGGTATTGTGCTTCAATCACAATGTCGAGGCGCTCGCCAACCGCCTGCTGGGCGAAAAAAGCCCTATCGTGGATGTTGAGCATACATTTTTATACTCCCCCGCCACCATCTCGCGGTTATTCGCCTCCCATGGATTCACGGTCAAGGAATGCGGCCCTGCGGTCAATACCATCAGCCTGCGGCATCTTCTGCATCTCTTTCCGCTTCCTCACAGTCTGAAAAAACAGCTCCTACGGCTGGCAGAAAAGCTTGCCATCGCAAACGCCTCCTTCCGGCTCCCGATCGGAAACCTGTATCTTATCGCGGTAAAGCAGTAAAGGTCGACCTTCTATGGCTCGTATCCAGCGCATCCTCCGCAGTGACCTTTTCATTTCAATTCTCTTGATCGTTCTCCTCCCGGTTCTGGCCTATCTGCCGCTGGCAAAACAGATCGGCTACTTCGGGGATGATTGGCCGATCGCCTGGAGCAGCTTCACCTACGGCCCCGCAAAAATCGCCAGTTATTACTCAACCGACCGGCCGTTTGCCGGGCTCGTTTTTTCGTTGGAGTATCCGTTGATCGGCCCGCAGCCCTGGCATTGGGTGGTTTACGGATGCATCCTGCGAATTCTGGCAGCGCTGGCCCTGCTGTGGTTGCTGTGGATGCTCATTCCCGGACGGAAATTTGCGGCCGCGGGAATTTCACTTTTATGCGCGCTCTACCCGGGTTTCCTGCAGATGCCCGCGGCAAGCGGGTACCATACCCTGCTCATCCCGGTCTTTACCGGACTGCTCTCCCTGGCCCTGACGGTCCTGGCG